>NZ_JAJB01000010.1:0-83597 GCF_000583215.1 Brevibacterium sp. VCM10 | reverse complement strand
CGCCGTCAGGTAGTAATTAGGGGGATTGGTGGGTGTAGTTGCCGCCGAGGATTGTCGCGCGGACCGGGATCTGTGAGATCTCGTCGGGGGCCACGTCCCGCGGGTGGGTGTCCAGAGCGACGAAGTCGGCGAGCTTGCCTCGGCTCAGTGTCCCCTTGTCGGCGCCCTGACCAGAGGCCTTCGCCGCCTCGACCGTGTAGGCGGCGATCGCCTCATCGACGCTCAAGGCTTCGGCAGCCGAGCCCATGACATCCCCGTCGCGGGTCTTCCGGGTGACATAGGCTTCGATTCCGCGCAGCACATTCCCGTCGGCGCACGGCCGATCCGAACTGCCGGCCATCGGCACACCCGCATCGACGAACGATTTCGCCCGGTAGATCAGGTGCCGCCGGTCCGGTCCGAGCGAGGCGTTCATCCCATCCCCGATGCCGTCGGCGAACGCCGCCTGCGGGGTGACGACGATACCGTGCTCGGCCAGCGTCGCCAGGTGCTCGTCATGGACCAATGCGGCATGCTCGATCCGGTTGGGCACCGCCCGGCGGCCATAGCGCTGCTGCGCCTCGACGATGTTGGCGACCGCGGCATCCACGGCGGCATCACCGATGGCGTGCACGGCCAGCGACCACCCGGAGGCATAGGTGTCGAGGATCTGCTGACGCAGCACCTCCGCGTCGTCCTGCAGATAGCCTGGATGGTCCTTGCCCGCATAGTTCTCCCGCAGCGCCGCGGTCTCGCCGGACAAGGCACCGTCCATGAAGAACTTCACGGGCCCGATCGAGATGAGATCATCGCCGAGGCCGGTGCGCAGTCCCGCATCCAGACCGATGCCGAACCCGTCGGCGGAGTTCGCCGCGATCGGGTGCAGCCCGTCGGCCTGCGGCATGAGCTGAGCCCGCGCCCGCAGCTTGCCCTCTTCCCGAGCCCGCAGGTAGCCGCTGATCTCGATGGGGGAGTGGCCGATCCAACCGTAGGCGATTCCGCATTCGCCGAACGACGTGATGCCTTCCTTCGCATAGTAGGCCGTCGCCAGATCGAGGGCGTCGACGACGGTGTCGAGCGAATACGGGCGGATGAGATCCTGCACCAGCGTCTGCGCGGTCTCTTCGATCAGCCCCGTCGGATGCCCGGCCGCGTCACGGACGACTTTCCCGCCGACCGGCTCCTCGAAACCAGGGTCCAGAATGCCGGCCCGACGCATCGCCTCGGTGTTGGCGATCGCGGCATGACCGGACGTCTGACGCATGAACAGGGGCCGGTCCCCGGTGATCTCGTCGAGGCGAGCCAGGTCCGGATACTGCCCGTCGTAGTCACGGTGGGCGTATCCCGTGGCTTCGATCCATTCCCCGGACGGAGTCGTCGCCGCGGCCTTCTCGAGCGCGGCGTACACATCGGGCAGACCGCCGGGCAGCGCCGTGACATCTACCGAGGCGAGGGTGAGACCGAACCAGGTGGTGTGGCAGTGGACGTCGTTGAAGCCCGGCAGCACCGTCGCCCCGTCCAGGGACTCGACCCGATCGGCCTCAATGCCGTCGAGCTCCTCATCGAAGCCGATGATCCGGTTGCCCCACACCCCGATCTTCTGCGCCCGCGGGCGCGTCGGATCAAGCGTGTAGGCGTCGAGGTCGGTGAAGATCGCGTCGATTCTCATACCGCCACCTTAGTCAGATTCGCACGTCGTCCGCTCCACCGTTCACACCCGCCGCTCGCCCCGGCCCGTTCACACCAGCCTGTTCACACCTGCAGTTCACGGCAGGCGCGCCCCGCGAACGGTCGGATCCGTGATGCAGTGGACGAGCGAGAGCCCCTTGTGTGCCAGCGCCTGTTCGAAGGCGTCGCGGAAGTCCTCGGTCCGCTCGACGCGGATGCCGAGCCCGCCGAACGCCGTGGCCATGGCTGCGAAATCCGGATTCTTAAGCGCCGTGGCCGTGGCCCGGCCCGGATATTCGCGGTCCTGATGACCGCGGATCGTGCCGTAGACCGAATTGTCGTTCAGCACCACTGTGATATTCGCGCCGTACTGGACGGCCGTGGCCATCTCCTGCCCGTTCATGAGGAAATCCCCGTCGCCGGCGATGCAGAACACGGCCCGCTCCGGGTGGACGAGCGCGGCGGCGACGGCGGCCGGCAACCCGAACCCCATCGATCCGTTGCGCGGGCCCAACGCCGAGGGGAACCCGTGCGTGGGCAGGAACCTGGTCGCCCAGCCGGAGAAGTTCCCCGCCCCGTAGGTGATGATCGCGTCGTCCGGCAGCAGGTCGTGCACATGGACGAATGCTTCGTCCATGTCGACGAATCCCGCCGAGGCGGCCGACCCCGAGTCTGCCACCTGCGGTGTCCGCCACGCCTCGAGTTCGGCCCGGGCCTCGGCGACCCAGTCCGGCAGCGGCACGGCATCCCCGGCGGCCTCGGACAGGGCATCGCCGAGCGGCGGTTCGTCGATCGACCCGTCGGAGGACACCGAATAGGTGCGAGTTCCCTCCTCGGTGAACAGGGATTGGGCGAACCGGCCGACCGAGGTGACGATGTGCTGGTCGAGACGACCGAAATGGCCGTGCGCATCGGCGTCGGGTCCGATGACGACGGTGCGCTGGTCGACGCCGTTGGTGAACCCGTCGGTGGCCACATCGGTGCGGACACAGCCCAAGAAGATGTGCAGGTCCGCCTCGGCGAGGACTCGCTTCGCCACGGGGGCCGCACCATAGCCCAGGATGCCGAGGAAATTCGGGCTGTCGTGGTCGATGCCGTCATAGGCGCGGAAGGTGCCGAGCACGCCGAGGCCGCGGTCGCGTGACCATTGGGCGATGCGCCGCGAGGTCGACGGGGACCAGTCCTCCCCGCCGATGATGAGCACGGGACGGTCGGCGGCGGTGATGCGGGCGCGCAGCTCCGTGACGTCCCCGGCGTACGGTGAGGCCGAACCGTGCACACGTGGGGGCAGCACCGTCCCCGACGTCGGGCGGACGAGAACCTCTTCGGGCAGGCCGACGATGACGGGACCGGGCCGCCCGGTCACGGCGGTGTGCATGGCGTCGACGACCACCTCGGCGGCCTTATCGGGATCGTCGAGGGTGAGCACCTTCTTCGCGGTCGAGGAGAACCAGCCGTCCAGGTCGAATTCCTGGAAGGATTCGCGGCCGCGATGGTCGGTGGGGATGAGGCCGACGAAGACGACGAGCGGGGTCGCATCCTGGAATGCGGTGTGGACGCCGACTTTGACGTTCGCCGCACCGGGACCACGCGTGACCATGGCGATTCCGGGCACTCCGGTCATCCGCCCCTCGGCGACGGCCATATATGCGGCCCCGCCCTCCTGGCGGCAGACGATCGGGGTGATCGACGAATCGCGGAGACCGTCGATGACATCGAGATACGACTCGCCGGGAACCAGATAGGTACGCGAGACTCCGTGTGCTTCGAGTTCCTCGACGATGAGATGACCTGCAGTAAGAGACGCGGAGGTGTCCATACCCCATGCTTATCATTCTTTTGTCTCATTCGGTCACCGTCGGACCCATTCGGACCCGCAAGGTCGTATGATCGTGCAACAACGGAATCAGTGCGGCTCTCCGCCTGAGCCCGTGAGCAGGGACGCGTCGCCGTTCCGGCGACGAACGACGACTGACAGCCAGGAGGCTCACGCATGACCGGCATCGACTCCGACCATCCATCGGCTTCGGCGATCTCCACCACCGGCGACGGTGGTCCTGGTGGGCGCAGGCGAGCAGGATTCCAGTCGAAGCCGCGCAAGGCCAATCTCGAACGCGACCCGGGGATGCCTGCGAGCACCTGGCGACTGCGCTCGGATGCCTGGGAGTACCTCAAGTTCGCGATCAAGCGGCTGGCCGCCAGCGGAGGGGACTTCTCGATGATCGCCGAGGACGGGGAAGTCTGGCGGTCCCTGCGTTCACTGCGGACGATCGAACTCTACTGGGGCGGCTTCGGGCAGCGCTATGTCGAAGAGATCACCGACCTGCTCTCGGGTGGGGAGTTCGACCGGGCCCACGACATGATCACGCGGGCGGTCAACCGGCTGCGCGGAACCACGGTGCCCGATGTCGGCGAGGACGACCTGACCGAGGACGAGCGCGCCGAACTCAAGGATCGGCAGGATTCCCGTCCTCGCTTCGAGGTCCTCATCGTCGACGAAACCACCGAAGGCGGTCGCGACGAACTCCATTCCGATCTGCTCAGGCTCCGCAACCCCACCGACCAGTTCATCTACGACTACGTCATCGTCCCGACCGCCGACGACGCCGTCGCAGCGGCACTGACGAACCCGAACCTGCTCGCCTGCGTCATCCGCCCCGGCTTCACCGACCACACCCGTGAGGTCCTCAGTCGTGACCTGCGCGATGCCGTGGCGTTTGCCCACGAGACGACGAAGGCGTCCCCCACCGGTCCGATGAGCCCGCTGAACTCGGTGCGACGGGTGCTGCGGCTGGCCGATACTCTCGCGAACCTGCGTCCCGAACTCGATCTCTACCTCATGGCAGGTGCGCACATCGAAAGCCTCGCCGGGGCCCTGACGCATCGGTTCCGTCGCGTCTTCCGCCGCGAGGACCAGTTCGAACTCCATCTGTCCCTGCTGCGCCGCGCTCAGCATCTCTACGACACCCCCTTCTTCGATGCGATCCGGGAGCATGCGCGGCGCCCGGCCGGCGTCTTCCACGCACTGCCTGTCTCTCGCGGCGGTTCGGTCGTCGGATCGAAATGGATCGGGGACTTCGTCGACTTCTACGGCCTCAACCTGCTGTTGGCCGAGTCCAGTGCCACCTCGGGCGAGTTGGACTCTCTGTTGGCGCCGGTGAAGACCCTGAAGAAGGCGCAGCTGCTGGCCGCCCGGGCCTACGGTGCCAAACGCACCTACTTCGTCACGAACGGGACGTCGACGGCGAACAAGATCGTCCACCAGGCCGTCGTCTCACCCGACGAGGTCGTCATGGTCGACCGCAACTGCCATAAGTCCCACCACCATGCGCTCATGCTCACCGGTGCGCGCACCGCCTACCTCGAGGCGTACCCGCTCAACGACGTCGCTTTCTACGGTGCGGTGCCGTTGAACCGGATCAAGCAGCTCCTGCTCGACTACCGTGCGGCCGGTCGCCTCGATGAGGTGCGGATGATCACCCTGACCAACTGCACCTTCGACGGGATCGTCTACGACCCGTACAAGGTCATGTCGGAATGCCTGGCGATCAAACCCGACCTCGTCTTCCTCTGGGACGAGGCCTGGTTCGCCTTCGCACGGTTCCACCCGGTCACCCGCAAACGCACCGCCATGGTCGCTGCCGAACGACTCGAGGAGACGCTGGACACCAATGCCCACGCCGCCGCGTACCGAGAGCAGCGCAAGCGCCTATTCGATCCGGAGACCGGGGCTCCGGCACCCGACGAGGTGTGGTTGGCCGAGGACCTGCTGCCGCCGCCGGACGCGACGATCCGGGTGTACGCGACGCAGTCGACGCACAAGACGCTGACCGCGCTGCGCCAGGGTTCGATGATCCACGTCTACGATCAGGAGTTCTCCTCCGGCGCCGAGGAGGCCTTCCACGAGGCGTACATGACGCACACCTCGACGTCGCCGAACTATCAGATCCTCGCCTCCCTCGACCTCGGTCGCAGGCAGGTGGAGCTGGAGGGCTTCGCACTCGTGCAGAAGCAGCTCGATCTGGCCATGAGCCTGTCCTCGGCGATCGCTCGGCATCCGCTTCTGAAGAAGACCTTCCGGGTGCTCACCGCCGCCGACCTCATCCCGGAAGAGTACCGAGTCACGGACCGGACCATGCCTCTGCGCGACGGGCTGTCGACGATGTGGAATGCGTGGGTCACGGACGAATTCGTCGTCGATCCCAGTCGCATCACCGTCGAGATCTCGGGGACGGGCGTCGACGGGGACACGTTCAAGCACGAGCATCTCATGGACCGCTACGGCATCCAGGTGAACAAGACGAGCCGGAACACGGTGCTGTTCATGACGAACATCGGCACCTCACGCTCGGCCGTCGCCTACCTCATCGAGGTCCTGGTCAAGCTTGCCGGGAAGTTCAATGACCCGCATGAGCTGCAGGCACAGGACGCGCTGACCGAACCCGCCGCGGTGATGCCGCCGCTGCCGGACTTCTCCGCCTTCGCCCCCGAATACTCCGCCGAGGTGCCGGCCGACGACCCGTCGAAACAGCTGCCCGACGGCGATCTGCGCACCGCCTACTATGCGGGTCTGCGTCGGCAGAACATCGAGCACGTGCTGCCGCATGAGCTGCGACGCCGCGTCGAGAACGGAGAGCAGCCGGTCTCGGCCGGATTCGTCACTCCGTACCCGCCCGGATTCCCGGTGCTCGTGCCCGGACAGGTCATCACCGCCGAGGTGCTCGACTTCATGTCGGCGCTCGACACCCGAGAGATCCACGGCTACGACTCCCGCCAGGGCTACCGCGTCATCCTCAAAGAGGTTCTGGAGAACTGAGCGAGAAAGGCGAGGCGATCGACCGTGCCGACCGCTCGGCTTACCGTCGAGAGCATACGTCAGCCTCGTGCAATCTCGCCGACCGCTCACGTCAGCGTCGAGCGCGCGCCGTATAGCTTGATACAGCGACGGTAACGTGAGCGGTCGGCGAGATCGCGGTTATCCCAACTGGCCGGGGTGGAGGACGCGGGAGAGGAAGTCCTTCGTCCGCTGCTCGGCCGGGTTGCCGATGACGTCCTTGGCAGGTCCTTCCTCGACGACGACCCCGCCGTCCATGAAGACCACGCGGTCGGCGACCTGCCGGGCGAACTCCATCTCGTGAGTGACCACGACCATCGTCATTCCCGCCTCGGCGAGGTCGCGCATGACCTGGAGGACGTCACCGACAGTCTCCGGGTCGAGTGCGGAGGTCGGTTCGTCGAAGAGCATGACATCGGGGTCCATGCTCAGCGCCCGGGCGATCGCGACCCGCTGCTGCTGCCCGCCGGACAGCGATCCCGGTTTGGCCTCCATCTTCTCGGAGAGCCCGACCTTCGCCAGGTTGGCTTCGGCGACTTTGTTCGCCTCGGCCTTCGATCGCCCCAGGACCTTCGTCTGCGCGATCGTGAGGTTCTCACGCACGGTGAGGTGGGCGAAGAGGTTGAAGGACTGGAAGACCATGCCGATGCGGGTGCGGGCGGCGTCGATGTCGAGATCGAGGTCGGTCATGTCCATGCCGTCGACGACGATCGAGCCGCCGGTGGGAGTCTCGAGTGTGTTGATGCAGCGCAGCATCGTCGACTTCCCGGAGCCCGAGGGCCCGATGACGCAGACGACCTCGCCCTTGTCGACGTCGAGGCTGATGTCGGTGAGGACCTGGTTCGTGCCGAAGCTCTTCTGGAGGCTGCGGATGGCGATGATCGGGGCTGCGGTCGCGCGCGCCGAGGCGGTGGGGACATTCATCATTTCACTCCAGAATCTGCGGAACCGTACTTCTTCTCCAGCACCCGCGACAGGTACGACAGCGGAACCGTGATGATGAGGTAGCACAGTGCGATGACGATGAAGGGGGTGAGATTGGCGGTGTTGACGATCTCGGCGCGGCCGAGTGCTGCGAGCTCACGACCGTCGACCGAGGAGCCGAGGATATAGGCCAGAGACGAATCCTTTGTCAGCAGGATGAGCTCGTTGGTCAGAGGCGGCAGGATGATGCGCATCGCCTGCGGCAGAACGATCGTGAACATCGCACGTGACGATGACATGCCCAGCGACCGGGCGGCTTCGATCTGTCCCTTCGGCACCGCTTGGATGCCGGCGCGGATCGTCTCGGCCATGTACGCCGAGGACACGAGGCCGAGGGCGATCATGATGATGACGAGCTGCGGGAGGATGAATCCGGGGAAGGCGACAGGCAGCCCGAAGCCCATGACGAGGAAGACGACGAGGGCCGGCAGTCCGCGGAAGAACTCGATATAGATCGTCGCCAGCCACCGGTAGACACCGACCGAGGACAGGCGCATGAGGGCGACGACGAGTGCGATCGCCAGACCGAGGGCGAAGCCGAGGAGGGTGAAGACGACCGTGTTCTTCAACGCGCCCGTGATGACTTCGGGGAACATGCCGATGGCGATGTCGGCCCGTCCGAATGTGTCGATGAGTGTCGGCCAGTCGGCGACCAGCGCGATGATGATCGCGATGACGACGAGGACGGCGTACTGAATGCCGCGGGAGAGCTTCGCCTTCTGGCGCTTGCTCATCTTCGCTTTCGGAGTGGTGGTGGCGACGGGGACGGCGGGGCCGGTCGGGCGGCCGTCCTCTGACGCGGAGGGAACTGACATGGGTGCTGTCCTTCGAAGACGGTGGCGGGGATACCCGCCGAGGTACGTGCCGTGAGAGACGGAAGAGACTCAGGCAGGTCGGTCGATTTCAGCCGAACGGGCGGCCCGCTGCAACGACAAGTCGCAGCAGGCCGCCCATTCGCAGGCAATCACTTCGGAGCGTCGCCGAACCACTTCTCGTAGATTTTGTCGTACTCGCCGTTGTCCTTGATCTCCTTGATCGTGTCGTCCACGGCCTTCTTCATCTCGGTGTTGCCCTTTTTCATCGAGATGCCGTAATGCTCATCGGTCTGGATGTCGAAGCCGATCGCAAAGCCCTCGTTCTCGTTGTTGTAGTTGTACAGCACGCCGTTGTCGTTGATGACGGCATCGACCTGTCCGGTCTTGAGCGCTTCGAGCGAGAGCGGCAGATCTTCGTAGGTGATGACCTCGGAATCCTTGAAGTTCTCCGTCGCGTAGTCGAGGCCGGTGGTACCGGCCTGAGCGGCGACCTTGAAGCCCTTGAGGCCTGCCTCGTCCTCAGCGGTCTTGTCTTCCTTCGTCAGGATCGCCTGGTTCGCATCGAAGTACGGCTCGGAGAAGTCCGTGGCTTCTTCGCGTTCGGGGGTGATCGTCGTCGCCGCTGCAGCCACGTCGCATTTGTTCTGGTTGAATTCCGCACCCGAGGTGATCGTCTCGAACGAGGTGTTGATGATCTCCTGCTCGACACCGAGCTTCTTCGCCACGGCGTCGACGATATCGACATCGAAGCCGACGACCTCGCCGTCCTTCTCGAACTGGAAGGGCTGGTAGGACAGATGGGTGCAGGTGGTCAGCTTGCCTTCTTCGACGACGGGCACCCCGCCCTCGGCGGTGGATTCGCCTCCACCTCCGCAGGCGGACAAGGTGAGCAGGGCGCCGACGGCCGCAATGGCCAGGCTCGAGCGTCGTTTCATGGTTCCTCCAGGAGATCGGTGACTGGTGAGTCACGTACGCGGTCCGCTCTGACGTTGCAGTCTGAGCAGTATCTGCGAGAAATCCTACCGTGAACTGGGTCACACTCATGTTGCATCGATGATCGCCGAGGTGGTTGTGACGAAATCGTAGTGTTGCCGTGTATGCGGGCGACCGGCCTGAGCCGCCGGCCGCGGACGCGAAAGGGCCCGACCGACGACAACGTCGGTCGGGCCCTCGGGGCATTGGTCGAGCTCGGCAGCCTCAGCTGAGCTGGTCCTCCATGTCGATCTCCGAGGTGTCCTTGGCCAGCCACAGGGCAATGATCGTGAGGATCGCTGCGGCGATGATGTAGAGGCCGCAGTAGACGATCGACCCTCCTTCGGCCTGCCACAGTGCGACCATGGCGAACGGTGCGGGACCGGCCCCGATGACGCTGGACATGTTGTAGGAGATCGCCGATCCGGTGTAGCGGACGTTGGCGGGGAAGAGCTCCGGCAGGTATGCAGCCATCGGTCCGAAGGTCAGCCCCATGAGGATGAAGCCGACGATGAGGCCGATGATGACTCCCGGGGTGCCGGCATTGAACAGGGCATTGACGACGAGTCCGTAGGCCGCGATGAGCACGGTCACACCCAGCAGCATCTTCCGCCGACCCAGCTTCTCGGCCAGAGGTCCGGAGACGACGGTGAAGATTCCGAAGAACACCACTCCGATGATGAGGTAGGTGAGGAACTCGTTCTTCGTGTACCCCAGCCCCGCGACGAAGCCTGCGGGATCGAAGGAACTCCCTGCCGCCTCGGCGAGGGACTGCGCCTGTTCAGGGGTGGCCGGTGAGGTGCCGTAGGTGAGGGTGAACGCGGTCATGAAGTAGAAGATCACGTAGGTCGCGAGCATGATGAAGGTACCGAGGATGAGCGGCTTCCAGCTCGTGGCGAAGACCCGTCCGAGTGGGGCCTTCGAGATCTGCTGCTTCTGCGCGACGAGCTGGAACGCCGGGGTCTCCATGAGCGACATGCGCACGTAGAGGCCGACGGCCACGAGCAGCGCCGAGAGCAGGAACGGGATGCGCCAGCCCCAGGCGAGGAACGCTTCGGGGGAGGTCCAGGTGCCGAGGGCGACGAAGAGCAGGTTCGCGATGATGAAGCCGACGGGGGCGCCGAGCTGAGGGAACGTGCCCCAGATGGCACGCTTGCCCTTCGGGGCATTCTCGGTGGCCAGCAGGGCCGCGCCCGACCATTCGCCGCCGAGGCCGACGCCCTGGCAGAAGCGCAGGAGGACGAGGAACAGCGGCGCGAGGACGACCCAGCCCGGGGTGCTGGCGGTCGGCAGCAGGCCGATGAGGAAGGTGCCGATGCCCATGATGAGCAGGGAGGCGATGAGCGTCTTCTTCCGGCCGATGCGGTCACCGAAGTGACCGAAGATGATCGAGCCGAGGGGGCGGGCGACGAAGGCGACGCCGAAGATCGCGAACGAGCTCAGCAGCTGAGTCGTCGATGTCTGGTTGGGGAAGAAGAGGGCCGGGAAGACCAGCGAGGAGGCCGTGGCGTAGGCGTAGAAATCGAAGAACTCGATCGTGGTGCCGACCATCGAGGCGGTCAGGACCTTGCCGCGGGTGTTGTTCTTCCGAGTCGCCGCGATTGCGTCGTCGACTCCGGGTGCCGAGGAGGGATTCTCCGGCTGTGTTTCGGTGGACATGGTGGTGGTGCTCCGCTGTTTCGTGAGTGCAGGCGCGGGCGGGTGGTCCGTGCCAATGGAAAGGCCGTCGGAGCTGTGTCAGGCACAGCGTCGACGGCGACGAATAGACACTACGCCCGTCTCACGAAACGCGATTTCCGAGTCTCACTAATTGGGACTACTAGGTGGTCGAAGTGTTCTGGACAACTCGGACCGGACCGCCGGGCCACCGGGCGCTGAGTCCGCCCGGCGCTCAATTCTGAGCCGTGACCTCGGTGATCGTCACTTTCTCCTTGGGTGCGCCGTCGCCGGCGCCGGAGTCCGTGCCCTTGGCCGCGATGTCGGCGACGGTCGTCGTGCTCTTCTCGTCCAGCTGCCCGAACACCGTGTAGTCGGGCGGCAGGGAGCTGTCATCGTAGACGACGAAGAACTGGGAGCCGTTCGTATCGGGCCCGGAGTTCGCCATGGCCAGAGTCCCTGCCGGGTAGGTCTCGGAACCGTCGAGCTCATCGGGGAACGAGTATCCGGGACCGCCCGAGCCGGTGCCCGTGGGGTCGCCGCACTGGAGGACGAAGATGCCTTCGGTGGTCAGTCGGTGGCAGTCGGTGTCGTCGAAGTACTTCTGCGCGGCCAGCGACAGGAAGCTGTTGACGGTGCACGGTGTGCGGTCGGCATCGAGAGTCACTGCGAGGTCCCCGACGTTGGTTGCGATGGTGGCGTCGACAGTGCCCTTCGCCTCCGGTTCCTCTGCCGGTGCGTCGACGTCCTTCGCGCCCGCCTGCGAATCCGCGGGGTACGAGCAGGTGCCCGCTGCCGCCGAGGAGTCGGATTCGGCTGCGGAGCCGCTGGAATCACCCTCGGAATCAGACGATCCGCATGCGCTCAGCAGCAGAAGAACGAGGACGGCGAAGGCCGCCAGTGCCAGCACAACGGCTGACTGCGGACGACGGGTCAGGGCATGAGAGCGACTCTGCGCGAAGTGATCCATGCGTTCATCGTATCGGCACTGTCATCGAGACACGGGCACAACGTCGAGACACGGGCGCGCGCATGCGTTTCTCGACACGCAGCCCGTGTCTCGGCGCGGCCCGGCACTCAGGTCTCGACGGAGGTGCGGGTGCTCGGTTCGGGGGAGCCGCCTCGGCGCAGGAAGATCGCGATGGAGATGACGATGAGTCCGGACAGGCACAGGGCCACGCCCACCCAGGCCGGTGCTCGGTAGCCGAGGCCGGCGGTGATGACGATTCCGCCGAGCCATGCGCCGAGCGCATTGGCGAGGTTGAAGGCGGCGTGGTTCATGGCCGCGGACAGGCTCGGGGCGTCGTGGGATTCGCGGAATAGGCGCATCTGCAGGGCCGTGGTGATCATCGACCCGGAGATGCCGATGAGGAAGAGCGCGATGATCGCAATGGCCGCGATGTGGGTGAAGGCGCCGAAGGCGGCGAGCACGAGGGCCGAGAGGATCATGCCGCCGGTGGCCGAACGCTCGATGGACTTGTCGACGAGAGGTCCGGCGATGAGGGATCCGGCTGTCATACCGAGGCCGTAGACGGCGAGCACCCAGGGGATCGCGACGCCAGGGACGCCGGCGACGTCGGTCATGGTCGGGGTGATGTAGGTGTAGACGGCGAACATTCCGCCGAAGCCCACGGAACCGGCAACGAGGGTGAGGATGATCTGGACCCGGCCGAGAGCCTTGATCTCGCCTCGGGCCGAGGGAACCTCGCCGGCTCCGACACTCACGCGCGGCACGCCGACAGCGACCATGATGACGGTGAGCAGTCCCAGGCCGGCGACGAGAGCGTAGGCGCTGCGCCAGCCGAACATATTGCCCAGGGCCGCGGCGAAGGGCACGCCGAAGATGTTCGCGATCGTCAGGCCGAGCATCACTCGTGACATGGCCCGGCCGCGGCGATTGGCCGGGACGAGGGAGGCGGCGACGACCGCTCCGATGCCCAGGTAGGCTCCGTGCGGCAGGCCGGAGACGAAGCGTGCGATGTTGAACAGCCCGGCCGTCGGGGCGAGCATCGAGGCGAGGTTGCCCAGAGCGAAGAGCCCCATCAGGCACAGGAGCAGCAGCTTGCGGTCCATGTGTGCTGCGACGGTGGTGATCAGCGGAGCGCCGACGACGACGCCGATGGCGTAGAACGACACCGCATGCCCGGCCTGGGGGACTGTGATGCCCAGCTCCTCGGCGATCATCGGCAGCAGGCCCATGGTCGCGAATTCGGTCACTCCGATGGCGAAGGCGCCGATCGCCAGGGCGAAGACAGCGAACTTGTAGACTCCGCGGGAGACCGGGGCATCACTCATGGGGCTCCTTCAGGGCAGGCGAGATGGGGAAGGCAACCGCACCAGCCTATTGTCCATCAGCTCTGCCCGGTAGTCCTGAGGACGCAATGTGACGATTCGAACAGCCTCAGTCCGCGTTCTCCTCGGCTTCGTATTCGGCCAGGGCCCGAGAGGCGACGGAGAAAGCGGTGTTCGCGCTCGGCACGGAGCAGTAGATCGCCGACTGGAGGAGAACCTCCTTGATCTCGTCGCGGGTGAGTCCATTGCGCAGCGCGGCCTT
Organism: Brevibacterium sp. VCM10; assembly: GCF_000583215.1. Lineage (NCBI taxonomy): Bacteria > Bacillati > Actinomycetota > Actinomycetes > Micrococcales > Brevibacteriaceae > Brevibacterium > Brevibacterium sp. VCM10. The sequence continues at coordinate 70,135 of NZ_JAJB01000010.1, read as the reverse complement.
GACGTGCATCGCCAGTTCGGCTTCGTGGCCTCCGGCGATCATCGCCGTGAGCGTGATCGCCGAGCGCATGCGCCTCTCGAGGCCCGGCCGGGTCCAGATCTCTCCCCAGGCGTAGCGGGTGATGAGGTCCTGGAAGTCGCTCGTGAAGTCATCGACCTTCGCATTCGCGCGGTCGACATGGGCATCGGAGAGCACCTGCCGCCGCACAGTCATTCCGGCCTCGCGCACCTGGTCACGGCTGGCCTCTCGCGGACCGGACGCCGTGGGCAGGTCGGCTTCCGAATCGGCCGCGGCAGTTGCGCCCGCACCGCCGGTGCCGCCGGCCCCTGCGCCGAGGCCCTTGCCCTGCAGGAAATCAGCGAGCAGGCCCGCGGTCACGACCGGAGCCTCGGCCGGGACGAGGTGGGCGGCGCCGTCGATGACTTCGAGGAGGGCACCGGGAACTCCGTTTGCGATCTCGGCGAGCTTCGTCGCCGGAGTCGGCTGATCCTGTGAACCGGCGACGGCCAGCAGGGGACGCGAGATCTCGGACAGGCGCGCGCGGACATCGAAGTCGGCCAACGCATAGCAGAGAGAGGCATAGGAGAAGCGGTCAGCGTCCTGCAGCGAGTGGAGGAGTGCAGCCGAGGCATCCGGTTCCCGGTCCATGAACCCTTCCCCGAACCACCGCTGGGCCGAACCGATGACCTGCGTCGGGGTGCCCGAGGTCGCCACCGTCTGGGCGCGTTCCTCCCAGGCCGAGGCCTCACCGATCTTCGCGCCCGTGCAGAAGACGGCGATGCGGCCGAAGCGGTCGCCGTGGTCGAGTGCCAGCTGCAGGGCGGTGGCGCCGCCGATCGAATCACCGGCGAGGTCGACGGGAGCGCCGGGCCCGGCCACATCGGGAAGGACCCGATCCAAGGTGGCCAGGACCGCTTCGGCGAGGTCGGACATCGTGATCCGTGGGGCCACCGACGTCCCCGCGGGGACATCGATCGGAGCCGAGTGACCATGGCCGGGCAGGTCGATGCCGATGACCGTCGTCTCCGGGCTGAGCGCGGAGAGCTCGGTGGCGGCCTGCTGCCACAGGGCGGCCGCGGACGTGCCCAGGGAAGGCAGGACGACGAGCACCCGGGCGTCATCGGCAGGGGCGGCGGGGGCGGCAAGAACGGATGCGGTGAGGTCCATGGGTGTCACTTTCTTCGGTCGGTTCTCAAGTCGAAATGCGGGTGTCAGTCAAAGGGCGGCAGGTCGATCTCCTGCGGTCCGGAGCTGTTGATGGTCGCCAGGATGGACCGGCGGATGTCCTCGGCCTCACCGAGGTAGGACTCGGGGGTGAAGAAGCCCTCGATACCGTCATCGTCGCCGATCTCGGCTCGGAGTGCGGCGACGGGGTCGGATCCGGGGGCGATGATGGCTGCCCGGGCGTCTTTGCCGATCCGGTCGCCGAAGACGATGCCGAGCTTCTCCCCGTAGATCCCAGGGGACGAGGCATCGAGGTTCGCGCGCATGGCCTCAGCATTGACGCGCAGGCCCGCGACCATCTCGTCGAGCATGATGAGCGAGGAGATCGCCAGGGTCATGAGCTCGGACAGAGCCGGCCATTCGGCATGCCAAGCGCCGTCGGAGCGTTCTTCGATGGCTTCGGCGGCGGCCGTGGTCAGCGTCGACAGCGATCCGGGGACGCGCATTCCGTTGCGGTGGAGCAGCACCGCCGAGGTGGGGTTCGACTTGTGCGGCATCGTCGAGGATCCGCCGGTCGACGTCAGGGACAGCTCACCGATCTCGGGGCGCACGCCGATGAGGACGTCGCGCGCGATGGAGGCCCCGACTGTGACGCATTGGGCCAGGTGGGAGCCCCAGGAGAGGATGCGGACGCGATCGGTGTGCCAGGGGACGGGGATCTGGGCGAGCGCCGCATCGGGGCCGACCATCTGCACGTGGAATTCGCGCAGCAGGGAGTCGGTGGAGTCGCCGGCGAACCAGCGGATCGCGGCACGGGTGCCGGCGGCCCCGCCGACCTGCACATAGTCGACGTAAGGTGCCTGGCCTTGGACTTCATTGACCTCCGCGGCCCAGGCTGCGGCCTTGAGTCCGAAGGTCGTCGGCAGCGCCGGCTGCGTGAGAGTGCGGGCCAGGCACAGGGTCTTCGCGTGTGTGTCGGAGAGTTCGACGAGGGAGGCGCCGATGACTTCGAGCCTGGCCTGCATCTGCCGTACGACGCGGGAGACGAGCAGACCGATCGCTGTATCGATGACGTCTTGGCTGGTCAGCCCCCGGTGCAGGCAGCGTGAGGCTTCGGGGGAGAGTCGGGAGCGGACGAGCGCGAGGAACGGGATGAGCGGGTTGCCGCCGGATTCGGCGGCCTCACCGAGGGACTCGAGCTCGGTGTGATCGTCCGTGAGCGTGCGGATCGTGGCATCGATGGCGGCGGCCACCTCGGCGCGGATCTCCGACGACACCAGCCCCACCCGTCCCTGCGCGACGATCCATGCGGTCTCGACCTGGCCGATCGCAGTGATGAACGCGGCGTCGTCGATGGCTTCGGATCCGCGCAGATCGCCGGGGGCGAAGAGGAACCGGGTGTGGGCGGTGTCGGTCATGTCGCGTCAGTCCTCGTGGCTGGGAAAACGGAGGAAGGGGGTTTCCTCCTCACCCTGCAACCGTATGTCGAAGTGCAGCGATCCGTCAGCCCCTCGAGTGGCGATGAGGCGGGAGCGCTCGTCGTCGTCGAGCGAGGACAGGAGCGGGTCGGCGGTCAGGGCCGCGGTGTCCTCGGGCAGGTAGATGCGGGTGAACAGTCGGTTGAGCAGCCCGCGGGCGAAGATGACGACGCTGATGAAGGGTGCCTTGCCCGCCTGGGTGGGGCCGGGATCGACCGTGGAGAAGCTGAACTCGCCTTCCGGGTCGACGGCGGCGCGGCCGAAGCCGGTGAAGGTGAAGCCGTTGCGGCGCAGCGATCCCGTCTCGCGGGGGACAGCGCCGTGCTCATCGGGCTGCCAGATCTCAAGAATGGCATCGGGGACCGGGTCACCGGCTCCGTCATAGACGGTTCCTGTCAGCTGCACGGCGCGAGCCGAGCCTGGCGGGACGAGCTCATTATCGTGCTCGAAGGGCAGCGCGTAGCCGTAGAACGGGCCGACGGTCTGGCCCGGGGTCGGCGTGAGATCAGGGGGCGTGGGGGTGTCAGTCATCGTCCTCTTCTTCCATCCAGGTCCGGTTGGCGCCGGTGAGCACGATGTCCCAGTTGTAGCCCATGAGGAATTCGTGCTCGGTGATGTTGTGGTCATAGGTCGCCACGAGGCGGTCGCGGGCCTTTTGATCGGTGATCGACTGGTAGATCGGGTCGAGGGCGAAGAGCGGATCCCCGGGGAAGTACATCTGGGTGATCATCCGCTGTGTGAACTCGGACCCGAACAGCGAGAAGTGGATGTGGGCCGGTCGCCAGGCGTTGTGGTGGTTCTTCCACGGGTAGGGGCCCGGTTTGATCGTCGTGAACGAGTAGGAGCCGTCGTCGCCGGTCAGGGTGCGGCCGACGCCGGTGAAGTTCGGGTCGATCGGGGCCGGGTGCTGGTCGCGTTTGTGGATATAGCGTCCGGCCGAATTTGCCTGCCAGATCTCGACGAGCTGACCCCGCACGGGGCGTCCTTCGCCGTCGAGGACCCGACCGGTGACGCGGATGCGCTCGCCGATGGGTTCGCCGTCGGCCTGGATCGTCAGGTCGGATTCGAGGGTGCCGATGTCCCGGTGCCCGAAGGCGGGGGAGAAGAGCTCGATCGTCTCGGGGTCGGTGTGGCGGGGATCTTTCGTCGGGTGGCGCAGGATCGATGACCGGTAGGGCCGGTAGTCCAGGCGCGGCTGGGTCTCGGGCTTCTTGCCGTCGGCGACATCATTCTTGTACTGCGCTTCGATGCCGTCGATCTCGGCAGACAGTGTCGCCTGGGATTCGGCGGCGTCGTCGGGGCCTTTCACGGTCTGATCGTCGGTGTCCGAGGACTGGTGCTGACTCATCGTCGAACCTTTCTTCGTCTCTTCGTCGGTTGACATCGTGGTGGGGTCGTGGCGGCTCAGCCGTGAGGCCAGCCGGTGTAGCACTCGGCGAGGTAGCGGCGACCGTGGTCGGATTCGAGGATGGACCGGAGCTCGCCGAGGCTGCGCTTCGTTTCGAAGGCATCCTGAGTCGGGTCGGTGTGGAGCATCCGTGTCATCTGGTACGAGAAGTTCTGAGCCTTCCACACGCGTTTGGTCGCGGTCTGCGAATAGCCGGCCAGCGCCTCGGCGTCGGAGTCCTTGAGCGCCGTGATGAGAGCGGGTGCGAGCACCGCGACGTCGGCGAAGGCGAGGTTGAGACCCTTCGCTCCTGTCGGTGGGACGGTGTGGGCGCTGTCGCCGGCGAGGAACATCGAACCGTGCTGCATCGGCTCGGTCACGGCCGAACGGAAGGGAAGCACGGTCTTGTCGAAGATCGGCCCGGTCTTGAGCTCGAAGCCGTCGGGGCCGTCGACGCGGGCCTGGAGTTCGGTCCAGATGCGGTCATCGGACCATTCGGCCACGTCGGTGTCGGGGGAGGCCTGGAAGTACATGCGCTGGACATTGTCGGAGCGCTGGGAGATGAGTGCGAAGCCGCGTTCGGAGCGGGAGTAGATGAGGACTTCGTGGCTGGGCGGGGCTTCGCAGAGGATACCGAACCAGGCGAACGGGTACTCGTGGAAGTAGCGCTGCCGGGTGCCGTCGGGGATCATCGAGCGGCACGGTCCGCGGGAGCCGTCGGCGCCGACGACGTAGCGGGCGTCGATGCGCAGTTCATCGCCGCCCTCGGTGGTGGCAGTGACCCACGGGCGGTCGGTTTCGACATCGCCGAGGCGGGTGTCCGTGACCGAGTAATAAGTAGGGCGACCGGTCCGTTCGCGGGCGGCGGAGAGGTCGACGAAGATCTCGTTCTGGGGGTAGAGCCAGACGGATTCGCCGACGAGTTCGGGGAAGTCGAAGTGGTTCGAGGTGCCGTTGACTCGGATGTCGATGCCGTCGTGGCGGTGCCCGTGACTGTGGACACGGGATTCGACGCCTGCGGCCTCGAGCATGCGCACCGATCCTGCTTCGAGGATGCCGGCGCGGTGGGTGTGGGCGATGTCGTCGCGGCTGCGGTTGTCGATGACGACGGATTCGATGCCTGCATTGTGCAGCAGATGCGCGAGCATGAGTCCTGCGGGTCCGGCTCCGACGATCGCAACGTCTGTCTGAAGTTGTGCCACCTTGGCCTCCTTGCCTTCTGTCTTCTCAACAGTGTGCGCCGAGTCACGGACACGAAGCGATGGCGTTCTCAATGAATGAGAGTGAGGTGCTTCTGGAGGTGCGGTGGGGTGGGCTGAGAGCGCCGAGGCGGCCTCTTGGTAACCATTTAATAACAGATCACAGAAGTGGTGTCTAAAAGTGTCTTTAAAGTAATGCAGCAGTCACAATGAAGTCATTCCCCGATTCACTTCTTTGTGACCTTGGTGCCGGTGCGCCGCAGAACAGAGGCGCTGATGCGCCGCAGATGAGGAGTCATTGTGACGACAACCAAGACGCGTTCGCGCAAGTTCAAAGCCATCCTCGCCGGTGGCATCGTCCTCGGCGTCGGCGCTGCCGTGACGCTGGCGGCCTGGACCGACGATGAGTGGGCTGAAGGCACATTCGGTGCCGGCTCGTTCAACGTTCAGGGCAGCACCAACGGAACCGACTTCGCCGATCATGAGAGCAGTGACGGTGCTGCGGCATTGACCTTCGACCTCGACGGTGGTACCAACATGTCGCCCGGCGAAACCGTGGCGGCACCTTTCGTGCTCCAGCTTGACGGGCCGACGAGCTACGACGCGACCGTCGCTCTCACCTCGGCGGCAGGTGGCGGGGACAACGCTGCGGCGCTGACCTACGCGATCGTTCAGGTCGCCTCGGTAGGGGACTGCTCGGCCACCGCAGAGGGTACTTCGATTGTGCCCGAGGGAACGGCGCTGGACTCGACCACGGGAGCTGCTGATTTCAACCTCACCGCGGGCGCAGACAATGCGACCGGCGACCCGGTCACTCTGTGCTTCCAGGTCACTGCCGGTGACTCGCTGGAGCAGGGGCAGAACACCACTGCGCAGTGGGAGTTCACCGCGACCTCGGCTGAATGACGACGCTGAGCTGATCGATGAGGTCGCTTCTGCCGACGCTGCTTAAATTCTTCTCGTCCCGGCGGGTGTCTGAGGACGCCCGCCCGGTCAGTCGACGGCAGATGCGTCAGCGACAGCAGCTGCGAGGCCGCCGCATCAAAGCGATTCTCGCTGGCGGCCTCGTCTTCGGCGTGGGCGCGACGGACACGGTCGCCGCGTGGACTGACTCCGAGGAAGCTTCAGGTTCGTTCGGGGCCGGACGATTCAATATCGAACTCTCGGTTGACGGCGAATGGGCCGATACCAGTGAGGCGAAGTTTGACGTCAGCAATATGTTCCCCGGGCAGAAGACGTATCTTCCGGTGCTGGTGAAAACGACCACGACGACAACTTTTGACGGGAACTTGACCGTCACTAACGACGGGGCCACAGGGGACGCTGACGGCATTGTTGATCACCTCTTGTACCGCGCAGTGACGAAGTCGGATTCTGACGGCTATCCGGAACAGTTTGACTGTGGCGAGTCTGCGTTCGACGGTGAAGCGACGTACGTCTTCGGGGCTCAGAACGCTTCGGGGTTGCGGCTGAACACAACGGCTGCGCAGAACGATATCTCAGAGGTGAAAGTGGCTGGCCAGGCAGGGCCGACGAGGGTCTATTGCTTCGAAGTCACCCTCGCGGACGACACCCCGAGCGCTGCACAAGGTTCGTCGGCCTCGAACACCTGGACGTTCGACGCCGAGTCCGTCGCGCCGGAGAACTGACCATGGCGGCGAAGAACAGCGTGGGTTCATGGCTGGGCGGGGCTGTGCTCAACATCCTCGCGGTTCTCGGCGTGGTCTGCATCGTGCTCGTCATCCTCAGCTTCGTGTTCAACGTGTCGATCATCATGTTCAAAACCGGGTCGATGAGTCCGACGATCCCGGCCGGATCGGTCTCTCTTGTTCGTGAGATCCCCGCAATGGACATGAAGGTCGGTGACATCGTTACCGTCGATCGCGGTGAGAAGGTCCTGCCGGTGACCCACCGTGTCACCGAGATCCAGAGCAGTGACGACTCCACCGGTGCCGTGACCTTTGAGATGAAGGGCGACGCGAACGCCGAGAACGACCCTGACCCCTACACTGCCGAGACCATCCGGACGGTGATGTTCTCCGTTCCCGGGATTGCTCCGATCCTCCAGCAGTGGCGCAATCCGTTCCTGCTCGGCGGAATCACGATCGCGGCGAGCCTCCTCGTCGTGTGGGCCTTCTGGCCGCGGCGCGATGAGGACGACGATGACGCCCTCGCCGAGGCAGCCCGCCCTCGTGCGCGGTCACCGCGGCACGCGGTCGCGCTGCCGGTGGTGATGGCCGTGGCCGTCGGAGGGCACGCAGTGCCGGAGGCATCGTTCGCCGAGGATGTCCCCGGCGCAGGTGCGGACCATGACGTGTCCGCGTCGGCAGAAACGACGGACGACATCCTGCGTATGCGTGATTTCGGCGATGCCGAGAAGATGCGCAATCTCGGGCCAGGGGCATCGGCGAAATGGACGGTCGATATCTGGGCTGATGCTCCCGAAGCCGGAAATATAACGGTCTCGATCGGGTCTGGAGTGTCGACTGAGGCTTTGGCCGATTCGCTGTTCATCGACGTGCGGTCATGCAAGATGACCGAAGCGGAAGCCCCGTGTCCGACCGGCTCGGAACTGCTGGCCAGCGGGATGTTGCTCAGCGAATTGGAGTCCGCAGCCGACGGAGGGCGCAAGCTGTTGGACATGGACAGCGAGGACTCTCGCCGAGTCGAAGTCACCGCTACTCTCGACGCCGGGGCCGATGCTCAGGCGGTTGCTGGTTCCACGGCGGGGGTGCGTGTGCTCGCTGAAGGCCTTGGCGACGAGGTCTCGACGGGGCCCGGAGATCCGGGTGACCCCAGTGATCCTTCTGGGCCAGGTGATTCTGACTCTGATTCCGATGGTGACAAATCTGGTGATCTCCCGCGGACCGGAATCGACGGTTGGCAGTGGATTCTGCTCGCTGCGTTCCTGCTCGTGGTCACTGGTTCGGCAATCGTCTCGAGAACGCGGAAAGCGAGGGTGTCGTGACAGGCAGAACTTCGCCGCGGCCATCATGGAAACGAGCCCGTCTGTTGTTGGGGGTCGTCGCCTTGCTCGCCCTCGTCGCGGGTCCGGTCGCGGTCAACGGCACGCTCGCAGGGTGGACTGATTCGAAGACGAGCCAGGGGGATCTGAGCGCGGCAAAAATCCCTGCTCCGGAACTGACTCAAGACTGCCAATTCCGTCCCGGCGTGCTCGGCCTGGGTGCTCGCGTGCGGATCTTCTGGCGGCTGCCCGATGGCTATCAGCTCGACGACATCGTCGTGAAAGCGTCGACGAGCGGACTCGGATCAGTCCTAGCGCCGTTGGCCGGATTCAACTTGAGCGGGAACACCACCTCAAATGGCAATGGCACATATACGACGGACGTGCCCACCAACCTCCTAGGCGGCCTGCTGGGTCTGGGGAGTGAGCTGGAGATCGCCTTCGTCGTTGAACACGAGAGCGGCTGGCAGTCGGATGCCGCCGCTGTGGCGAGCAATGCAGGACTGATAGCCGGAATCGGCGGGAACTGTCGCAATCTGACTTCCTAGCATCCTCCCCGGTTGACTCGCCTCCGATTGTTGAGCAAAATGGGCCACTGTTGTGTTCGTCCGCGAACCTGCCGTGAACAGAAAGCAGCTCAATGATCATTACCGGACTCATCGTCGGCCTCGTCCTCGGATTCGTCCTCCAGCGTGGGCGTTTCTGCGTGACCGGGGCCTTCCGCGACCTCTCCCTGACGGGGAACACGCGCTGGTTCTCAGCCCTCATCGTCCTCATCGCAGTCCACTCCATCGGCTTGTTCCTGCTCAACAGCTTCGGGGTCATCAGTCTTGAGGCCGCACCGTTCCCGTGGTTGGCCTCGATCGTCGGCGGACTGATCTTCGGCTTCTCCATCGTCTTCGCCGGAGGCTGCGCGACGGGCACGTACTATCGTGCCGGCGAGGGCCTCGTCGGCAGCTGGTTCGCCCTCATCTTCTACGCGCTGTTCTCCGCCGTGATGAAGCTCGGCCCGCTCGCCGGCTTCACCGACGGAATCCGCTCGATCACCCTGGACAACGGCACCCTGCAGGCGAGCACCGGGCTGAGCCCCTGGGTCTTCGTCGCCGTCATCTCAGCGATCGCCATCTGGCTGGCCGTCCATCACAATCGCAAACTCAAGGCTCCGATGGCTACTCTGCCGCCGCGCAAGACCGGCCTGGCGCACCTGCTCACCGAGAAGCGCTGGAACCCCTTCGCCACCGCCGTGGTCATCGGCATCATCGCCACGATCGCCTGGCCGCTCTCTGCCGCCACGGGCCGCAACTCCGGTCTGGGCATCACCACCCCCTCGGCGAACCTCACCGGGTTCCTCACCACCGGTGACACACAGCTCATCGACTGGGGTGTCATGCTCGTCATCGGCATCCTCGTCGGCTCCTTCATCGCCGCCAAGGCCTCCGGCGAGTTCCGGGTCCGCGTGCCGGACAAGGGCACGATCATCAAGTCGATCATCGGCGGAATCGGTATGGGCGTCGGCGCGGCCATCGCCGGCGGCTGCACCGTCGGCAACGCCATGGTCTCGACCGCCCAATTCGAATACCAGGGCTGGGTGTCCATGGTCTTCATGATCGCCGGCGCCGGAATCGCGGCGAAGGCCACCATCAAACCGAAGCAGTCGCAGGTCGCAGCGCCTGCGGCAGAAAGCAGGACAGTATGAAGCAAGTACTCGAAACCGACGGCCAGGTCTGCCCCTTCCCACTCGTCGAAGCCAAAGAGGCGATGAACGGTCTCACCGCCGGTGACGAACTCGTCATCAACTTCGACTGCACCCAGGCCACCGAGGCGATCCCGCAGTGGGCCGCCGAGAACGGCTATCCCGTCACCCACTTCGACCGGGTCACCGAGGCCAGCTGGACCATCACCGTCCAGAAGGCCTGACTCACGGAAGAACCCAGCCACATCGGCCGGCGCAGCTGAAAAGCTGCGCCGGCCGATGTGCATTGTCAGTGCCGATGTCTAGACTCAAGACATGAAGATCACGGTTCTCGAAGGCGATATCACCGAGGTGGCCGTCGACACGATCGTCAACGCCGCGAATTCGTCCCTGCTCGGTGGCGGCGGGGTCGACGGAGCCATCCACCGCGCGGCCGGTCCCGCGCTGCTCGAAGCCTGCCGCGAGGTCAGGCAGTCGACCCATGTGCGCGGTCTGCCGCCGGGCCAGGCCGTGGCAACCGCGGCGGGAGATCTGCCCGCCCGCTGGGTCATCCACACGGTCGGACCGAACCGGAACGCGGGCGAGGCGGACCCGGAGGTCCTCGAGTCCTGTTTCGAATCGAGCCTCAGCCTCGCCGAGGAGCTCGGTGCGACCTCGATCGCGTTCCCCGCGATCGGCGGCGGAGTCTACGGCTGGTCACCCAGAGACGTCGCCGAGGCGGCGCACAGCGTCATCGTCGACGGCCGATCCCGCGGGCGCTGGGAATCGATCGATGAGATCCAGTTCGTCCTCTTCAGCGATCAGATGACGAGCGTGTTCTGTCAGGTCTTCGACCACGATCAGTGGTGATGCCATGAAGGTCAACAGAGTCATCCCGGACATCGCGGTCGACGACATCGACGCCGCGCGGGAGTTCTATTCGGGCTTCCTCGGGCTGAGCAGTGAGGAATTCAACCTCGGCTGGGTCGCACGCTTCACCTCCCCGGATACCGGCGCCAGCGTGCAGGTGCTCACCGAAGATGAGACCGGGCAGACGAGTCCCGTGGCCTCGGTGCTCGTCGAGGACGTCGACGCTGCCTTCGCCGAAGCCCAGGAGCAGGGCATCGAGATCGTCCACCCGCTCACTCACGAAGAATGGGGAGTGCGGCGGTTCTTCGTCCGCGCCCCCGACGGCAACGTGTTCAATATCGTCGCGCATCCGGAGTGATCCCGCGCGGGGCCGTGTTCACGCTGCTCTGTGCCGCACTTTGTGTACGACCGCCAGCGCCAGCGCGCTGACGGCACAACCGACGGCGATGAGCAGCGGGATCCCGGAGACGACGGCCTCGACGACATACTCGGGGCCGGACTGCAGGATCGGGCCGACGATCTTGACGAAGAGGAACCCGAGGACGCCGATGAAGAGGAACAGCGCTGCCCTCTTGCCGAGGACTACCGGCAGGGTCTTCGGATGCTGATAGGTCTGTGTCGTGCTCATGGTCGATCACCTTGTGTTGTCGTCCACGGTCCAAACCTTTTGGGCTGTGCCTGTCACGCTACGCCTGCAACCAGAGTGTGCACTGGGTGCTCTGAGGACGTTCGATGGGAGCAGCCGCCGATCAGCGAGGGGTGCCGCCGGGCCGGACCAACCCCGTCTCGTAGGCGAGCACGATGAGAGCCGCGCGGTCCCGTGCATCGAGGCGAGTGAGCAGACGGCTGACATAAGTGCGAGCCGTAGCGGGGCTGAGGAAGAGCTCGGCAGCGATCTCGTCATTGGTCAGCCCCCGCCCGATTCCGCTGAGGACCTCGACCTCCCGCTCCGTGAGCTCATCGAGTCCATGGCCGCCCGGATCGGGGGAATGTCCCTCGGCAACGGCCCGCATGACCGCGGCGGTCACCGATGGAGACAACAGGGCATCACCGGCGGCGACCGTGCGGATCGCGGAGCGCAGATCGTCGGGGGAGACGTCCTTGAGCAGATACCCGGCGGCTCCCGCCCGAATGGCGGCGAAGACGTTCTCGTCCTCGTCGAAGGTGGTGAGCATGAGCACCCTGACCCCGTTCAACGCAGCGTCATCAACGATGGCCCGCGTCGCTTCGATCCCGTCCATGACGGGCATGCGGATGTCCATGAGCACGACATCGGGGCGCAGCTCCCGCACATGCGACAGGCCTGACCTTCCGTTCGCCGCCTCGGCGACGACCGTGATGTCACCCTCGCGTTCGGCCAGGGGCCGCAGACCGGCCCGAACGAGTTCCTGATCGTCGACGATGACGACGCGGATCACCTCGGTCACGTTTCCTCCTCGACATCGATCGGCAGGTGCGCGGTCACAGTGAACCCTTCGTCGCTCGGCCCGACACCGAGGCGACCACCGAGCAGTCCCGCCCGTTCCCTCATCCCGCGGATGCCAGCGCCCGGCTGCGGACCAGCGGACCCGCCATGACCGTCATCGTTGATGCGCACGATGAGCTCGTCGACACGTACATGCGCGGAGACATGGGCCGCGTTCGCCCCGGAATGGCGGAGCACGTTCGTCACCGACTCCTGAACGATCCGAAATGCCGCGGCGTCGACAGCCCGAGGCAGCCGTCCGGGGTCGACGTCGAGGTCGATCGTGACGTTGAGGCCGGCGGCGCGGGCCGCCTCGATGACGGAAGAAATCGAAGCCAACCCCAGCGCCGAGGCGGGACCCGGGTCGGTCTCGCCCGCGGACTCCTCGCGGAGGACTCTGACCGTGCGACGCAGTTGCCGCAGGGCCTCCGAGGTGGCACCGCGCACCCGTTCGAGTGCGGCCGCACGGTCGTCCGAGTCCACGGCCTCAGCCGCCACGGAGGTGTGCAGCGAAGCCACGGACAGGGTGTGGCCGATCGTGTCGTGGAGGTCGCGGGCGATGCGCACCCGTTCGGCGTGCATCCGCGCCTCGGCGGCCCGGGACTCCTCGGCCGAGGTGAGGGCAGCGATGCGCGCCGACTGCGCACGGGTCTCCCGGGCCAAACGGACCACGGAGCCGAGCGCGATTGCGGCGGCCGCCAGGGCGAGTTCGGTGACGAAGCCGAACCCTGTCAGGTGGGCACGCGGGTCGAGGTCATTGAACCGGTAGAACGTCGACACCGCGATAAGGACCGCGGCGCCGAGCACGGCCCACGAGGTGCGCCGCACCTCGGCAGTCGAGTAGAGAGCGCCGACAGCGGGGAGGACCATGCCGATCGGCGGCAAGTCCAGAGCGTAGTAGGCGAAGATCCCGAACACGGTTACAGCCAGCACGGCCAGCGGCAGACGGCGACGCAGGAGCAGCAGAGCTCCGAAGCCGATGGCCCAGGCGACGCCGGGCAGCGGGGAAGACTCGGAATCGGCGGCGATGACCAGCGAGATCACCAGGGTCACCGCAACCGCCAGAGAAGCATCGGTCAGCCACGGCTCGAGGCGCTCGCGCTCCTCGCCCGTCTCACCAGCATCTGCCGAACCCATGGTCCAAGACTACGGAGCAAACGCGTTCGCCGCAGTCGTTCGGCGTCGATCCGGCGATCGCCTGCAGGCGACTCGAACCTCGCCTCGGGGCAGGAGGAACTGACGCCTCAGTGTCGATGTGGCAGATCCGGCCGGCCGGAAGAGTTGAGGGTATGACAACACATTCGAAACGCCCCCTGTCCTGGCCGCTAATCGTCGGTCTGTCCTCTCTGGCACTCCTGTGGCCGCTGACCGGACTGTGGCCCATCCTCGGTGACGGTGCCGTCCGCGCGCTCATCCTGCTCGGCCTCACCGGAGCGGTGTGGATCGGGACAGTCGGCTTCGCCCGCGTTGCCCGGCCCGTGCTCACTCTGACGATCTGCGGTGCCGCATACGGGTTCCTCAACCTCGCCCTCGGAGGCCTGCTCGCCAGTACCGGAATGACCGGCGCAGGCCCCTCCATGCTCATGGCCTTCATCCCCAGCGTGGCGATGGGCGCCGGCGTCGGCGCGCTTGCCGGGCTGGCTGCGGCCGGCATCCAGGCGATGCTTGGGAAGCGGGAGCAGCGATGAGACGGCGCGGACGCGCCTCGGTCGCGGCCGGGACGGCGGTCACACTGGTCGTTGCGGTCGGGTTGGCTGGCTGCGGAGTGTCGACCACCTCGGTGACGGAGGCCGAGTTCACGAATGAACTGGCCGTCCCGCCGTTGGCGGAATCGACGGTCAAAGACGGAGTGCGCACCTTCGACCTCACCGCTCAGAAAGGGTCGACTGAGTTTCCCGGTCAGGACGGGCCGACGGAGACCTGGGGGTTCAACGGGGAGTTCCTCGGGCCCACCCTGCGGGCCGAACGCGGGGAGAAGGTCGCCGTCGACGTCGCGAACGACCTCGACGAACCGACGAGCGTGCACTGGCACGGGATGCATCTGCCGGCGGAGATGGACGGAGGTCCGCACCAGATGATCGAGCCTGGTCAGACGTGGAAACCGCACTGGACGATCGACCAGCAGGCCTCAACCCTGTGGTACCACCCGCATCCCCACGGGAAGACCGAAGACCACGTGTACAAAGGGCTGGCCGGGATGGTCATCCTCGACGACGACGCGACCCGGTCTGCCGAGCTGCCACACGAGTACGGCGTCGACGATCTCCCGCTCATCGTGCAGGACAAGTCCTTCGACGACGGCGAGCTCGAGCTCAGCGACGACGGGGCCGAACCCGGGATGCTCGGCGACACCGTCATGGTCAACGGCACGATCGGCGGGGTGCAGGAGGTGACGTCGGAGAAGGTGCGGCTGCGCCTGCTCAACGGATCGACGGCGAGGACGTACGCCTTCGAATTCCCCGATCGGTCGATGGATCTCATCGCCGGTGACGGCGGACTCCTCGACGAACCTGCAGAGATCGATCGGCTGAGGTTGGCGCCGGGGGAGCGCGCCGAGGTGGTCGTCGATTTCACCGCGGGTGAGACGGTGCGGATGCGCTCGGCCGAGGTCGATCTCGGCGGGGTGGCGGTGCCGGCGACGATGGGCGGACATGATTCCTTCGACGTTCTCGAGTTCCGTGCGGCCGAGAAGTTGAAGTCTGCTCCCGAACCAGCGTGGGAGCCGTCGTCGCATGCTGAGGAGGACGCTTTGGATGAGTCCGAGGCTGCCAAGACCCGAAAATTCGAACTCGAGGAGCGTGAGATCAACGGCAAGCGGATGGACATGAACCGCATCGACGAGGTGGCCTATGTCGGTGACACCGAGGTGTGGGAGGTGCGCAGCAAGCAGCCGATCCCTCACAGCTTCCATATCCATGACGTGCAGTTCGAGGTGCTCTCGGTCGACGGGGAGACGCCGCCGGTGGAGATGAGCGGAAGGAAGGACACGATCTACCTCGAACCGAATCGCGACTACCGACTGCTCATGCGATTCGAGGACTTCGCCGACCCGACGATGCCGTACATGTATCACTGCCACATGCTGCTGCACGAGGACGAGGGCATGATGGGCCAGTTCGTCGTCATCGAGCGAGGTCAGGAGGCAGAAGTCGGGGTGCCGGCCGGGCATGACGGGGCCGGTCACGAGCACTGAGGCGGTGACAGTGCTCGTGAGTCATCGACAGAGCGATCACACCGCGGTGTAGCCGCCGTCAATGAGGTAATAGGCGCCGGTGACGAACGAGGCATCGTCGGAGAGCAGGAACGATACGACCTTTGCAACTTCATCGGCGGTGCCCAGGCGGCCGAGAGGGTGCTTGGCCTTGAGTCCTTCAAGAGTTTCGGCGTCCAGGCTCGATTCGAGCAGGGGAGTCGTGATGTAGCCGGGGCCGACTGCGTTGATGCGCAGACCTTCAGTGCCGTATTCGGCGGCGGCATTCTTCGTGATGCCGACGACGCCGTGCTTGGCTGCGGTGTAAGCGCCGTTGTTGATCGCGGCGACGGTTCCGTGAACCGAAGCCATATTGACGATGGCGGAGTCCTTCGCACCGGACTCGCGCATGGCCGGGATCTGGAAACGCATGCCGTAGAACACGCCGTTGAGGTTGACGTCGATGACCTTGTCCCAGGAGTCGAGGTCGGTCTCGCCGACTGGCACCTGCTTGCCGCCGATGCCTGCGTTATTCACAGCGAAGTTGAGTCCACCGTAGGTGTCAACGGCGAACTTGACGACCTTCTCCGAATCCTCCTTCGAGGACGTGTCCTGCTGGATCGCCGAGGCGGTCCCTCCGGCTTCGGCGATCTCATCGGCGACGCGTTGCGCGGCGTCGACATTGATGTCGGTGATGACCACCTTCGCGCCCTTGGAAGCGAGGTCCTTGGAGATCGCCTCTCCGAGTCCGGAGCCTCCACCGGTGACGAGAGCGACCTTGTTCGTGAAATCTGCCATGATGACGACCTGCTTTCTCGAAATTCTTCAGGGCCTGGCTGATGCGGCCCTCATCAGGAACAACGTGCAGGAGTCAGAGAACATTCCGTTGTATGTCGAGCAGTTCGGCCGCATCGGATATTGATCGAACCGCGCAACAATGATTCACTGGTTGCATTCTGCAACTACAGGGGATAGGTGCCGGCTCGAGGGGGAGTAATGGGAAAAGTGGCATGGGGTTTCACGTGTTCGATCGACGGGTTCATCGCCGGGCCTGGCCATGACATGTCGTGGCTCTCGGCCTCCGAGCCGAACGCCGAAGGCACCACCGAGGACATGGCGTCGAAAGTCGCCGTCATCATCTCCGGCCGCAGCGGCTACGACGCGGCCAAGGCGCAGGCCGCCGAACGCGATGAGCTGACGTCCGAGCCATACGGAGGTGCGTGGTCGGGGACGGAGTTCATCCTCACTCATCGTCCCGAGGATTTGGCCGATGACGCCTCGGTGACCGCGATGAACTGCACCATCGCCGAGGCGGTCGAGAAAGCCCAGCAGATCGCCGGTGACCGCGACATCCAGATCATCAGCGCCGATATCGCCCGGCAGGCACTCGAGGTCGACCTCATCGACGAACTCCAGGTCTACGTCGCCCCGGTCTTCCTCGGTGACGGAACACGGATCTTCGATGCCCCCGGTGGGCGACGCCTCGATTGGGAGCTCGCCGCGATCGACGAGGCGAATCCGCGCAGCTTCGGCCGCACCTACCGGCCCAAGAGGGACTGAGAGCTCAGCCCTCCCGCCGACTGAGGTCCCAAAGGATCCGCAGGGCCTCCTCGTCGAATTCCTCCCCGGAATCGATGTCGGGAGCGCCCTCACGAACCTCGGAGTGGAGCTGCTCCATCCTCCGGTCGAGCTGATCGGAGGCGTCGGCCGCCTCGGTGAGTTCGTCGATGAGGCGATCGGGGACGTCGCCGTCGAACTTGTAGTGGATCTTGTGCTCGAGGCTGGCCCAGAAATCCATCGCGATCGTCCTGATCTGCACTTCGCAGATGACTGGAACCGGTCCGCCGCGGAGGAATACGGGCACTTCGAGGATCGCGTGCAGGCTGCGATAGCCGTTGGACTTCGGGCGGGCGATGTAGTCCTTGATCTCCGCGACCCGGATGTCGTCCTGAGCGGTGAGCAGCTCGAGCACATGATAGGTGTCGGCGATGAAGCTGCAGGTGATCCGGATGCCGGCGATGTCCGTGATCTTCTCGCGGATGACTTCCGTGTCGAGCGGCAGACCCCGACGATGCACCTTCTCCAGCAGGCTGCGCGGTGACTTCACCCGCGAAGAGATGTGCTCGATCGGGTTGTAGCTGTGGGCATAGACCGATTCCTCGCGGAGGATCGACAGCTTCGTGAGCACCTCATCGACGACGAAGCGATGGTGCATGAGCATCCTCGAGAAATCCATTCGCAGCTGACGGATGCCCTCGATCTGCTGCGGTGTCAGAGCAGTCTCTGCTGGCGTCATCTCTCTCCCGATCTCCATTGTGGCCTCAGTGTATCGGCGAAAGATCTGTTCTGCGTCAGTGCCGGGGAGTACCGTTTCAGCATGTGCAGAAACATCAGGACCCTCCATAATTTCGAGCCCGCAGCCACTTCCGACGAAGTCCACGCCGCCGCCCTGCAGTACGTGCGCAAGATCGCCGGCACGACGAAACCCTCGCAGGTCAATGCTGAGGCTTTCGCTACTGCTGTCGAGGAGATCGCGCACACCACTCAGCATCTCCTCGATGCGCTGGTGACGAACGCGCCGCCGAAGAACCGAGAGGAGGAAGCGGAGAAGCGACGAGCGAGATTCGCAGCCCGCGCATGACGATCGCCGGACTTGTGCTCGCCGGCCTAGCCGCCGCCCTGCACGTCTTCATCTTCTACCTGGAATCCATCGCCTGGACGAGTCCACGTGCCCGCGCCACCTTCGGCACCACCGAAGCCGAGGCCGAGACGACGAAGTCCCTGGCCTTCAACCAAGGCTTCTACAACCTCTTCTTGGCCCTCGCCGTAGTCATCGGACTCATCGTCTTCGGCACAGGCGCTGCCGAAGTCGGACTCACCCTCGTCTTCGTCGGGGCCGGATCGATGGTTGCCGCAGCCCTCGTGCTCGCGCTCTCGAGCCGCGAGCTGCTCGCCTCGGCGCTCAAACAGGGAACACTGCCGCTGCTGGGAATTCTCTGCCTGATCGTCGGCGTGCTGATCTGAGTCGTCGTGACCTGAGTCGTGGCGATCCTGCTCAGTCGGCGAAGCGACGATCGGCCGCAAGATCCTGCGTGATCCTCGCCGAGGCGGTCCGCAGGACCCGCATGATCGCAGGTACACCTTTCCGATGCTCCGAATCGATGACGACGCCGAGCCCGGCGATCGCGGCCCCGCCATCATCGAAGACGGGAACCGTGATGCCTGTCGTGCCCTCATCGATATGGCCGGACAGTTGGGCGAAATGGTGAGACCGGATCGAGGTGAGCATTGTGCGCAATGAGGCAGGATCCGTCGTCGTCTTCTCCGTGATCGCGGCCAGCGGTCCCCGCAGATATGCCTCCCGTTGATGCTTCGGCGCGTAGGCCAAAAGCACGAGCCCACAGGAGGACGCATGAGCGGGCAGCCGACCGGCGGTCTTCGACCGGTGGATGACCGCATTCGGCGCCGACATGCGCTCGATGATGAGCACCTCGCGTTCCCGCAGGATGCCCAACTGCGTGTTCTCACCGACGAACTCATGCACACCCATCATGTGCGGTCTGGCCACCGAAGCCAGATCGACGGCATCCGAGGCACGATTCGACAGCTCCCACATTCCGACTCCGATCCGGATGCGCCCTGTGGGGTCGCGCTGGAGCAGGTCGTGACGCATCATCTCACCGATCAGTCGGTACGCCGTCGACTTCGGCAGTTCGGCACGCTCTGCGATCTCCTCGGTGCTCAGGCTCTGATGGTCCGGGTCGAAGGATGCGAGCACACGCACGAGCCGGTCGATCATCGAATCGCCGGAAGGAGAGTTCGCCATGCCTCGGATTCTAGCGGTTCTCAATCGAAATTCTCAATGAATGGGACTATCCTCGCTTCGAGTGGTGCGCATCACTACTCTGGCGAGAGGTGCACTACAGTCCCGCCCCGACAAAGAAGTGAGGACAGACAATGACTGATTTCCTGGGAACCGACTGGCACGAGAAGATCTTCACCGGCACCTGGACCGCCGGCTCGGGAGAGACCTACGACGTCATCGAACCGGCCACCGGTGAGACTCTCGGCCGCCTCGGTGCCGCCAGCGCCGACGATGTCACCGCCGCCGCCACGCGAGCCGCCGCTGCACAGAAGGAATGGGCGAAGACCACTCCGGCCGAAAGGGCCGCAGTGCTGCGCCGCGCCGGTGCCCTGTGGGCCGAACACGCCGATGAGCTCGCCGGATGGATCATCCGTGAAGCCGGCTCCATCCCTGCGAAGGCCGCACTCGAAATCTCCTCCGCCGAAGCCATCTGCTACGAGGCATCCGCCCTGCCCAGCCACCCGAAGGGGCAGGTGCTCACCTCCAACGAACCCCGCTGGTCCTTCGCCCGCCGAGTGCCCGCCGGAGTCGTCTCCGTCATCGCCCCGTTCAACTTCCCCCTCATCCTCGCCATGCGCTCCGTCGCCCCGGCCCTGGCCCTGGGCAACGCGGTCCTGCTCAAGCCGGACCCCCGCACCGCCGTGTGCGCCGGAGTGGCGATCGCGAAGGTCTTCGCCGAGGCGGGCCTGCCCGAAGGACTGCTCCAGGTCCTGCCCGGCGGCCTCGACGCCGGTGAAGCCGTCGTCGCCGCACCCGAGGTCTCCGTCATCTCCTTCACCGGATCCACCGCGGCCGGACGCAAGGTCGGCGAAGCCGCCGGTCGCCTCCTCAAACGCTGCCACCTCGAACTCGGTGGAAACAATGCGCTCGTCGTTCTTCCCGGTGCCGAGGTCGGTCCGGCCACCTCGGCGGGGGCCTTCGGATCGTGGATGCATCAGGGCCAGATCTGCATGACCACCGGCCGCCACCTCGTCCACGACTCCATCTATGACGAGTACGTCGAACAGCTGGCCGAACGCGCTCGCAACCTGCCGGTCGGCAACCCCGCCACCGAGGAGGTCGCGATCGGACCGATCATCGACGAGAAACAGCGCACCCACGTCCGCGACATCCTCGACAAGGCCACCGCCGACGGTGCGACGCTCGTCGCCGGGGGACCGGGCGAAGGCGCCTTCGTCCCACCCACGGTGCTCACCGACCTCAGCCCCTCGAACCCGGCCTGGGCCCAGGAGATCTTCGGACCCGTCGCACCCGTCGCCCGCTTCTCCACCCTGGAGGAGGCGGCCGCAATGGTCAACGACAGTGATTACGGGCTCTCGCTCGGCATCCTCGGCGATGTGGGGATGGCCATGGACCTCGCCGACCTCGTCGACACAGGGAAGGTCCACATCAACGAACAGACCGTCTCCGACGAAGCCAACGTCCCCTTCGGCGGGACGAAGGACTCCGGCAACGGGTCCCGATTCGGAGGGGCCGAGGCGAATATCGAAGCCTTCACCGAAACCCAATGGGTGACGATGCGCTCGTCCATCGCGCCCTACCCGTTCTGACCGACACCACACCACCCCGGAGACATCGATGTCCGCAACCACCCCATCCGCATCCACGACCGGCTTCGCCTCGGCGGGTCGCTGGCCGGCAGTCCTGTGCTGGCTGGCCGTCGCCCTGGAGGGCTTCGACCTCGTCGTCCTCGGCGCGGTCATCCCCGACCTGCTGGCAACCGGGGCCCTCGGATTCACCCCCGAGGCGGCCACGATGGTGGCCACCCTCAGCCTCGTCGGCGTCGGCCTCGGCGCCGTGTCCGTCGGCCCCGTCGTCGACCGGATCGGACGCCGGTGGACGATCATCGGCTGCGTCATCGGCTTCAGCGTCTTCACCCTGCTCGTCGCATTCGCCCCGAACGTCGCACTGTTCACCACCTACCGGTTCATCGCCGGACTCTTCCTCGGAGCCGTGATGCCCAGTGCGCTCGCCTACATCAGCGAGTACAACAAGTCCGGCAAGACGGGCAAGGCCACGACCCTGACGATGACCGGCTACCACGCCGGTGCGGTGGCGATCTCCCTGCTCGCCGTCGCCTACTCCCACAACTGGCACCTGCTCTTCCTCGCCGGAGGTGTGGCGGGACTGCTTATGGTCCCGCTGTTGCTGTGGAAGCTGCCCGAATCCGAGGTGTTCCTCATCGCTCAGGAACTCAAGCGCAACCCCGCCGCTGCGCAGGCGGTGGACGCAGACGCTGCCGATCCGGCCGCCACTGTCGACGGCACTGTCGACGCACAGGCGAAGACCGGAATGGCCGGACTCTTCTCAGGCAAGCTCGCGCTGGTGACCATCGGCGTGTGGGCGGCGAGCTTCATGGGCCTGCTGCTCGTCTACGGACTCAACACCTGGCTGCCGAAGATCATGGCCGACGCCGGCTACGAGGTCTCTGATTCGCTGGTCATGCTCTTCGTCATGAACATCGGCGCCGTCGTCGGGCTCGTCCTGGCCGGCTGGTTGGCCGACAGGCACGGGACGAAGAAGATCGTGCTCATGTGGTTCGTCCTCGCCGCGATCTTCCTCGCCGCACTCTCGATCCCGATGACCAGCCAGGTCCTGCTCAATATCGCCGTGTTCATCACCGGAGTCTTCGTCTTCTCCGCCCAGGTGCTCGTCTACGCCTTCGTCTCGGCCATCTACCCGGCTCAGGCCCGCGGAACCGCGCTGGGTATGGCCTCGGGTATCGGACGGATCGGCGCCATCGTCGGCCCCTTCATCACCGGTGCCCTCGTCACCGCAGGCATTGCCTACCCGTGGGGCTTCTACCTCTTCGCCGTCGTCGCAGTCCTCGGCTTCGCGGCCATGGCGATCGTGCCGAGATCCGTACGCTGAGGCCGCCGGCTTCGGTGAAGTGGGGTCAGTGGGGTTCGCTACGCTAAGCCCATGACTCGGTGGATCGATGCCACGTTTGTTCGCGGCGGCACAAGCAAGGGACTGTTCTTCAGCGAATCCGCGCTGCCGTCGCTGAACTCGGACGGGGATACGGCGGTTTGGGACCGGCTGTTCACCTCGGCGATGGGCTCGCCCGATCCGTTCGGCCGCCAGCTCGACGGAATGGGCGGGGGAATCTCTTCTCTGTCCAAGATCGTCGTCGTGGCCGCCTCGGCGAGGGACGGGGTCGACCTCGACTACACGTTCGGTCAGGTCTCCGTCACCGAGGCGGCCGTCGACTACTCCGGCAACTGCGGGAATCTGTCGTCCGGGGTCGTGCCCTTCGCCCTGTCGGCCGGGCTGATCTCCGCAGCCGATGGATGGCATGTCTTCCGGCTGTTCAATACGAACACGCAGAAACTCGTCGACGTCGGCCTGCGCGTCGTCGACGGGCAGGCCGACGTTACCGGCGATCTGGTGCTGCCCGGAGTCAGCGGAACGGGCGGACCGGTCGAGCTCATCTACCCCGACCCGGCCGGCAGCCGCACCGCCGGACTCCTGCCGACGGGAAAGGCAGCCGAGTCCATCACTGCCGGTGGGGCGATGTTCGAGGTCAGCCTCGTCGACGCCACCCTGCCCGTCGTCATCGTTCCGGGTGCTGCGATCGGACTCAAGGGCACCGAATCGCCGGAGGAGATCGACGCGAACGAGCACGCGATGGGCATGATCGAGCAGCTGCGCCGCAACGCCGCCGTGCGGATGGGACTGTGTGAGTCACCGGAGGACGCACCGGATGTCGTGCCGAAGGTCGCCGTAGTCACCGCCCCAGAGCCCACCCGACTGCTCGACGGAACGACCCTGGCCGCCGAGGAGGCCGACCTGCCCGTGCGGATGATCTCCATAGGGCAGACGCACAAAGCCGTGCCCGGAACCGGAGCCATGTGCCTGGCCGCAGCCGCGCAGATCCCGGACACGATCATCAACCGCATCATCCGACGCTCCCGGCCCGGGGCAGTCGGGCCGGACGTGCGGCTGGCCACCCCGTCGGGCGTGGTGACCGCCGGTGCCGTGTTCGACGCGGACACAGTGACGGCCACCTCCCTCTTCCGCACGGCACGAGTGCTCATGCGAGGGCAGGTGGCCGTCACCGACTAGGTGTCACCAACCGTTGTGGCGACCGTTCTTCCCTGCGTTCTTGCCCCCGGGGTGGTCGCCGTCGCGGCTGCCCCAGTGGTTGCCGTTCTTCCCCGCGTTCTTTCCGCCGGAGTGGTCGCTCGAACCGTCGGCGTTCGCATCATCGCCTGCGCCGTCGGCGTTGTCTCCGGCATCCGCTTCATCCGATCCGTCGTCGTCCCCGCCCTCATCTGAGGAGTCGAAGAGACCGACGACAACCGGATCGTGGTCGGAGGCACGGAACTGGTCCGGCGCAAAGAGGTCGGCGATGTTGTAGTTGAAACGGCTGTACTCGAGGCCGATCGATTCGACCGAGTTGATGTTCCAGACATCGGCCTTGGTGACCGAGTCGAAGGCCGACGGGGCCGTGCCTGCCCCCTCGCCTGCGTCCGAGGCATCGAGAGCGAGGACATGGTCGAGGCTGCCGGTGCGCGAGCCATAGACATAGGTGGATTCGTCCGTCTTCTCTGCCGCGATGTCCTTGTATCCGGCCTCGTAGAAGACCTGCATCGGGTCTTCCTGAGTGTAGGAGTTGAAGTCGCCGAGGAGGTAGACGAGGTCGGTGTTCGTTGCCTCCTGCTGGTCGTCGGCGAACCCGACGAGTGCTTCGGCCTGTTTCACACGGTCGGCATTCGACGCGCCCTGACCGTCGCCGGAGTCTTCGTTGCCGGGGCCCGAGCCCGATCCCTTGGACTTGAAGTGGTTGGAGATCGTCACGAAGGTCTTGTCCTTTTCGATCTCACCGGAACCGTCCCTCGGGGCGAACGCCTGGGACAGGGGTTCGCGAGCGTTGGAGAACGCATCCTGATCGTCAAGGATCGTCGACTCGTTCTGCGGGGCCACCTCGGCGGGTTGGTAGATCAGGGCCGTGCGGATGACGTCCTCATCGGACGGGACCGCGGACGGGGATTCGACGAAGTCCCATTTCTGGGTCCCGGCCGCCTCGTTGAGGCGCTTGACCAGGGTCGCCAGCGCGTCATCGCGGTCCTTGCCGAAGGCGGCGGAATTCTCGATCTCCATGAGCGAGACGACCGAGGTGTCGAGCTTGTTGATCGCGGTGACGATCTTCGTCTCCTGCCGCTTGAGGCTCTCCGCGTTCGCGGCACCGCGGGCATCGCAGCCGCCGCGGACGGTGATGTGGTTGCCATCGCGGTCGTCGTAGTACTGGCACCCTGAGAGCTGGTCGCCGGTGGTGGTGAAGTAGTTGAGCACGTTGAAGCTGGCGAGGCTGACCTGCCCGCCGACCGCCTCGGGGGCGTCGGTGCGGGTGTCGGTGAACGTGGTCGGCTGCACCGCCTCGGCGTTGTCCCCAGTCAGGCGGGTCGACGGCTGGAACCGCCACTTCTCGTGATCGAAGCCGAGTACCACCGGTGAGGTGAAGGTTGCCTGCGCGCCGACGCGGACCGGGTCCGCCTGGCTGAGGTACGGCAGGGGGACGTCCTTGTCGGCCTTGAGGAAGTTCACGGTGGCACCGTCGTCGAGGACGACCTCACGGTCGAGGTTCTCGGCTTCCAGGGCCTTCGCCTCGGGGGTGCCGGGGCGGTGGACGTCGGTGGGCTGGGGCAGTGTGCCGTCACCGGTGGCGAGGACGACCTCACCGTACGTGTTCGTGTTGTAGTTGTCGGCGACGGTCAGCGATTCGCTCGGCTGGACGAGCATGCCTTCGAGGGACTCGCGCTTCTCGTCCCCTGCGGGGAAGGCGCCTTCGACGGGTTTGACCGCCTCGGCGGGTTCGTCGACTGTTTCGAGACCGGACGCGGATACGGAGATCTGAGTCTGCCCGTAGTGTTCGGACACGGTGCCGGTGACCTCGACGTGGTCGTCGATGCTGATATCGGTAACGGTGTCGGGGGAGTAGACGAAGATGCCGTCGGAGGCGGCCGGCGTCTCATCGTCGGCACCTGCTCCACCGGTGCCTGGGGTCTGGATGTAGTAGCCGTTCAGCCCGCCCTCGGGGTAGGCGGCGGTGACGACCCCGCGGGTGGTCACGGTCTTGCCCTGGATGGGGCTGGCGTCGCCGGTGCCCTGGATATCGGCGATCGGGGTGACGCCTTCGGGGTCCGGGTCACCGTCGTCGCCGTCGCCGCCGTCTCCGTCGGGCAGGGCGTTCGGGGTGGGAGGCGCCGATTTCCACGCATCGCCGGTGAGCTGGATCGACTGGCCGCCGGCGGCCGTCGCTCCGGTCGGTTCGGCCTCCTGGCCGATGACGGGTGCGGGGGTGAAGGTGTTCTTCGTGCCGGTGACGCCCTTGCCGTCGACGACGCCGCCGATCTGCTGGAAGTCGACCAACTCACCGTCATCGTCGATGACGAAGGCGCTCGAACCGTACTCGCCGTCGGCGGCCGAGCCGGCCTTGACGGAGTTCGTGATCGGCACGTCGATCGCGACGGCACCGGAATCGCCGACCGTCGTGTCCTCGGGCGCGGTGATCGTGTTGTCCTGCGCATAGACGCTGCCGCCGCGAGTCACCGAGCCGAAGGTCCACCCGGAGAGGTCGGTGCCGGGGTCGGCGGCGATCTCGATGAAGTCGGTCTCGAGGGTGTAGGCGATTTCGGAGATGCGGATGTCGCTGTCTGCGGCCGGGGCCGCGATGGCGGGAGCCGCCGGGAGGACGAGAGCGGCCGCGAGGCTGAGTCTCGCGGTGGAGGACGCCGTCTTCGAGATGTTCATAGGAGCCTTTCTTGATGACAAATCACAGCGCACGGATCGCGGCGCAATCTCTTGCACAGTATCCGGATGCATGTCGACATCGGTGTCGATCATGTGAATACGATGTGAACTGACTGTACTACGGCTTCCGACGACGTGGCTTCAGTGTGGGCTATCGCGGCCGAGGGCGCGACGGAGTGAAGTACCAGTGACTCGGAATGGAAGGCAGTTCCCCTCCGCAGGTGTCCTCAAGTGCAGCCGCTGCGCCGCTCCCACCGATCAGCTGCGGAAGGCGAACCTCGTCTCAACGAGCTGATGATCGGACGGGAAGCGGTTCTGCCGCTGGTTCGGGATGAGTTCACAGCGGCCGCCTACATCGACGAACCCGTCTTCGACCAGGCCTTCGGCACTGCAGCCGCGAATCACGCTGTCGACGATGTCGAGGCCACGGGAGAATATGAAATCGATGCGATCACGAGGTTCGGCGCCGTCGGTGCGGCCCGGTTCGGGCTTCTCCTCATGACCGGCACGGGTGAGCGGTTCGATCGGAGACCAGGTATCGGCCGGCGCAGCGACGGGGTCGGGGTGGATCGCGCGGAAGGTGTCGGTGAATCCGGCGGCCAGCAGCGCATCGGGAGAGCGCCAGGCGATATCGGGTCGGTCGGTGCGCGCCGCCCAATCCCCGGTGGACGGGGTGTTGAAATCACCGCAGATGACCACTGGCAGGTCCTCCTCGTCGACCTCAGCGCTGATGCGGGCAGTTTCGGAGAGGATCTCTTCGATCTGCTGCAGACGAGGAGCTTCCTCGGCATCGGCGACCTCTTGGCCCTCACCCTGCAGGGCTCGGTAGACCGCATAGGGGTACGGCGCGAGGTGGACGGACCACACGAGGAACCGCGACGAGTCCGGCAGCGGTCGCACGAGTGCGGCCTGAGCGTAGGGCAGCGTGCTGGTGTCCACCGGCGTCAGCTGCCCGGTGCTGAGCACGGCTGTATCCCATCCGCGCTGGGCATGATCCGCCAGGAGCTTCGGGGCCAGGTTCTCCGCAGCGCTGCCCCAGCACTCCTGCAGCGCCAGGACGTCTGCCGGGAACTGCGCTGCGATCGCGTACTGCTTCTCCTGGCCGAAGTCGACTTCTCGACCGCCGTACCAGACGTTCCATGTCTGCAGGGTGAAAGTGGTCTCAGCGGGCATGGGATCTTCTCCAATGATCGGCATCGGGTGGGTGGTCAGTTGTCGGAGTCGAGGAGGAGCGTGCGGGTTCGGGAGTCGAAGCGCAGCTGGGCGAAGTGCCGCAGCCGCACCTCGCCGGCCAGTTCGATGCTGGGATCGCTGTTGACTCCGATCACCGTGCATCCGGCCGTGTGAGCTGCCTGTGACCCCACCGGTGAGTCCTCGAAGGCGACCACCGCAGAGGCGGCCAACCCGAGTCGCTGTGCGGCCAGTAGGTAGGGGTCCGGCGCCGGTTTGCCCTGGTCGACATCGTCGATAGTGATGATCGCGTCGAAGAGGTCGAGCATGCCTGCTCGCTCGAGGAGGCCGCGCACGTCGCCGCTGCGACCGTTGCTGGCCACGGCGATCGGGATGCTGCCTGACAGTGATGCCACGAGTTCGGGGGCACCGGGCATGGGCGCTGTGACGTGTTCCAGAGCGGCGCTGTAAGCGCGGTCGACCTCCTCGGCTGTCGGCGGTCGGACATCGCTGGGGGAACCGAGGCTCTTATGCAGCTGCTGCAGTCGCGCCACGGCTTCGGCTGCTGTGAGTCCGCGAAGATCCTCGGCTGCGGTGTCGTCTGCGGCCATCGACTCCAGGTAGTCTCCCATGAGTTCGATCCAGGGCGCTTCGGAGTCGACGAGGATACCGTCGCAGTCGAAGACTGCACCGGAGAAGCCGGTGATAGAGCCGCTCATGCGCGGAGTCCTTCGGTGCCATTGCGGCCCTGGCGCAGTGCGGGCTCGGCGGTGACGGAGGCGTCGATGCGCAGTCCCGGTCGCATGGCGTCGGCGTCAGCGGAGGCCAGCGATGCCGACCACTGTGCGCTGTGGTCGCCGGGCAGACCGAGGTGGACCATCGTGCGCTCGCCGGTGTAGGTGCTGTGCTTGACTTCGAGGAAGCCGTCAGCGGCCGCGGTGATCGCGAGGTTCTCGGGCCGGACGAATACGGTGTCATCGGGTGTGGGTTCAACGGGCAGGCGGTCCCGGATCGTCCAATCGCGGCCGACGGCGAACTCATTGATCGATCCGACGAAGCGGGCGACGAATGCGGTGGCGGGGGAGGAGTACACCTCGCGAGGGGCGGAGTACTGCTCGATCCTGCCGCCGTTCATCACGGCCACACGGTCGGCGATCGCCAGCGCCTCTCCCTGATCATGTGTGATGAAGACCGTGGTGGTGCCCAGCGCCTGCTGCACCCGCCGGATCTCCTCACGCAGTGAGGAACGGACCGAGGCGTCGAGTGCCGACAGCGGCTCGTCGAGCAGAAGGACCTTCGGCTGGGTGGCCAATGCGCGGGCCAGAGCCACGCGCTGCTGCTGGCCTCCCGAGAGCTGATGCGGGAAGCGGCCGCCCATGCCGGTCAGCCCGCAGATCTCGAGGAGTTCCTCGGTGCGTCGGCGCCGTGCTCCGGCATCGACCTTGCGGATCTGCAGACCGTATTCGATGTTGTCGCTGACACTGAGGTTGGGGAACAGGCTGTAGCTCTGGAACACCATGCCCATGTCCCGGCTGTTCGGCGGCAGTTTCAGTACGGATTCGCCGCCGACGAGCACGTCACCTCCGTTGACCGGTTCGAAACCGGCGAGGATGCGCAGAGTGGTCGTCTTGCCGCAGCCCGAAGGGCCGAGGAAGCTGACCATGCTGCCGGCTTCGATGTCGATGTTGAAGTCCTTGAGCACCTCGGTGCTGCCATAGGACTTGTCCACGTGCTCGAAGCGCACGGACTCGGGCTCGTTCGACTGCTCGGGGCTCGCGGGCGATGGTCGAGTGCGGTCAGAGATAGTCATGAGGTCACAGCGTCCTTTCTTGAGGCGGCGGCCGGAGAGGGGGCCGGGTCGTCGGCCTCGGTCTCATCGTCTTCGCTCACAGCGTTCGGTCGGTGACCGAAGCGCGATGCGCTCACGGTTGCAGCGGCCAAGAGCAGCCACGTGGTGAGGTTGAGCAGCACGGACAGCGTGATCGAACCGCGGAAGTTCGTGCTCGAGAGCGTATTGAGGAAGACCGGCAGTGTGTTGATCGACAGGGTCGCGGCCACCGTGTACTCCGCAATGGACAGAGCGAAGGTGAAGAAGAGGGAGAACATCACCGGTCCGCGGATGTTGGGGATGACGACCCGGCGGAGCGTGGTTCCCAGTCCGGCGCCGAGGATCGACGAGGACTCGAAGAGGGTGCGCAGCGGGAGGGTGGACAGTCCGGCATCGATCGACCGGAAGGTGAAGGGAAGACACAGGATGACGTAGGTGCCGACGAGCACGAGCGGCAGGTCCTGGGACTGCAGCATGGTGTTCAGCTGCATGCCGAGGCTGCCGCGTCCTTGGGATGCGAGGCTGCGGAGAACCGCGGAGAGCCCGGCGACGATCGCGATCGCCGGGACAACCAGCGGAAGGGTGCACAGGATGCTGAGCACCGATCGCAGCCGGGGCGCCCAGAGGTGGACGGCGACGACCGCGGGAACCAACGTGACGACGAGGATGACGGCGGCGAGCACCGACACGATGAGGCTGCGCATGAGCGGGGCCACGATCTTTCCTGAGTCAGCCAGACCAGTGAGCCCGGATGTGGTGAAGCTGCCGTCTGCACGGAAGAACGAGTAGGTCAGCGAGCTCAACAGCGGTGTGAGGATGAAGATCGCCAGGGCCGCCAGTGGCAGCCAGGCCAAGAGTCTCCTCATCCGCGGAGAGCTGTTCAGGTGTCGAGCCACTTGGCGCTCCTCTTCGTCAGTGCGTTGAAGGCAACGAGGACCATGACGGCGATCGCTCCCGTGGTCACACCCAGCGCCATGGCCACCCCTTCTCCGCCGGTGGCAGCAGAGCCTGCGAGCTGGCCGGCGATCTCGAGTGGGATGAGGGGGAAGCCGCCCGTGCCGATGAGCACCGCCGCCGAGGCGTGAGTGCCGAAGGCGGAGCCGAACATCAGCAGCCAGGCGCCCAGCAGGGCAGGGGTGATCACCGGCAGTCCGACTCGGCGCCAGAAGGTCAGTTCGGTGCCGCCCAAGGAGGTGTTGGCCTCACGCCACTGCTGTCTGAGCGCGACGAAGCTGGGCAGCGTGAGAAGGATCATCGTGGGGATGAGGAAGTACTGGTACATGAGGATCAGGCCCTTGACACTGTAGAGCGTGAACGTCGAATCGACCGCAGTGATCAGCGCGGTGAAGTAGCCGGTGTTGCCGACCGCGACGATGAAGGAGAACGCCAGAGGGACGCCTCCGTCGTTGGCCAGCACGCTGGAGATGACTGCGGTGATGGAGTCGACGATCTTCGACTTCACGGTCGAGATCGCCCAGGCGCAGATGCCGCCGAAGACCGCGGCTACCGTGGCGGCGGTGAACGACAGCAGCAGGCTGTTGCCCAGGGCCATCGAGCGCGAACCCGAACCCAGTGCGGTGTAGTTGTCGAGGCCGAAGGTCTTCGTCCCCGGTTCGCTGCCCGGGACGAGGAACGATGTCGCCACCATTCCGCCGATCGGAATCACGAAGAACAGCACGATGATGATCGTGATCGGTGTCAGAGCCGTCAGGGCTGGTGAGGGGTTTCGCCTGCGCCGTGGGCCGGCCGGAGAGGAATCTTCTCCGGCCAGCCCACCGGTGTGCGGCAGCGACTGTGGGCCTGAGGTCATCCGATCGCTTTCGCCCAGTTGTCGGCGAGGACCTTCTGCTGCGAATCCCGCTGTTCCTGAGTCGGCTGCGGCGCCGTCTGGTCCACCGCATCATCGAGCAACTTCGACAGCGCATCGTCGTCGACCGTGTCGGATTCGACCATGGCGTCGAGTCGTCCGGGCATCACATACCCCTCGAGCAGCAGGTTCTGTCCCTCGTCACTGAAGACGAACTCCTGCCACAGGCGAGCAACTGCCGGGTGCGGTGCATCCTCGTTGATCGATGCTGCGTAGTAGGAGGCGACAGTGCCGTCCGACGGGATGGAGATCGACATGTCCACCCCGCCGTCAGCGAGGTCGTCCGCCCACTGCAGGAGCAGGTAGTCCCAGTTGACGGCGATCGGCGTCTCACCGGTCTCGAACGTACCGGCCTCGGCCTCGGTCGGCACGAGGTTGCCCTTGTCCGAGAGTTCCGCGAAGTAGTCGATGCCCGGCTGGATGTCATCGAGCGAGCCGTCGTTGGCCAGGGACGCGGCGACGACGGCCATGAAGCCGGCCTCGCCCGTAGTCGGGTTTCCGCGCATAGCGACCTTGCCCTTGTACTCCGGGTCGAGCAGCTCCTCGAAGCTCGTGGGGCACTTCTTCACCGCTTCGGCGTCGCAGCCGATGGCCATGGTCCCGCCGAGGTGGTTGAACCAGGTGCCGTCCGGTGACTTCATGTTCTCGGGGATGTCATCGGCGGTTTCAGGGTAGTACTCGGCGAGCAGGCCCTCTTCGGCGGCATCGACGGCAAAGGATTCGCCCGTGTCGAGATAGTCGAGAGAGGTCTCCTGCCCCTGCCTGTTCTTCACCGCGTTGATGAGGTCCTGGCTCGCGCCGGTCGAGGTGTCGTTGTCGATCTCGATGTCGTACTTCTCCGCGAACGTGTCGAGCAGCCCGCCGTAATTGGCCCAATCGGGGTAGAGGCCCATGACGTTGAGCGATCCCTCCGCCTGGGCCGCTTCGACGAGAGCGTCCATGCCCCCGCCGTCTTCGACCGACGTCGCCGCTCGCCAATTGGCGGATACCTCAGATTCCCCGCTGCCACCGCAGCCGGACAGGGCCGCCAGAGCGCCCACTGCGAGGGCAGCTGTGAGCTTTCGTGTGTGTTTGAGCATCTTCGTACTCGCCTTTCGGACTTGTGCGCAAGCGCATGTTGTTCTCATTCGAGGTGCTTCGATCCCCATCCACGATAGGGAACTGTTCGCAGATAGACAACCCAGGTCACTAGTGAGGATTATCGATCATATATATCTTCACCAGTGAGGTGTGAACAGAAAGTGACCTGATCGGGTCGTGCGGGTGAAGACGTGCCGCTCACTTATGACGGCGAATCAGGATGGAGGGAGAATATGTTTCTGATGCCGTCGTCGGAATGGAGCGTGGGGTAGCGTAGATGCACAGCACCGTATGCGGTGTTGTGCATGTTGGCGGGACTGTAAGGAGACTAGGGCGTGACTGAGTCGCAGCGGCAGCCGTCCGGATCAGCCGGGGCGCGGTACGAGCAGATCGCTGAGCAGGTGCGGGAATCGATTCGCACCGGGGCGCGTCAGGTGGGGCAGAGCCTCGAATCCGAAGCGGCTCTGGCCGCCGAATACCGAGTCGCTCCCGGCACGGTGCGCGAAGCCCTGCGTCTGCTGGTCAGCGAGGGCACGCTGGGAGGCCGCCGGGGCGCGCGCAAGACGGTGCTGCGACGTCCCCGTCCGGCTGCTGTGGCTGAGGAATTCCGCAGCTTCGCGCAGTGGGCGAGTGCACACGGACGGACTCCCGGCGGTCATGTCATCGAGCAGAACTGGCGCATCGCGGGGGAGGAGACTGCCGCGGCGCTCAAAGTCGACCCCCGCGCACGTGTGCTGCGGGTTCTGCGTGTGCGTCTGCTCGACGGGGAGAAGGTCATGGTCGAGAGGACGAGCTACCCGGAGCAGCTCGGCGAGATGGTCGAGAAGATTCCCGGTGATGCGGCATCGGTCAGCCGCAGCCTCGCCCAGCAGTACGGAATCGTGTTCGCCGGTGCCGATCATGTCTTCTCAGCCACCGTCTGCGGCCAACAGGACGCTGCCCTCCTGGGTGTCGCCCGCGGGCGACCGTTGCTGCGTCACCTGCGCCGCAGTCGTGACAGCGCGGGCAGGCCGCTGGAGATCTCCGAAGATCGCTATCTGGCCAACATCCTGTCCGTGGCGATGTCGAACGGCCGCAATGTCAATCCGATCAGCTGGCTGACCGCCGACGAGCAGAACTGGTTCTGAGGTCCTCGCGGGCTGCGTGAAACCACAGACGAAGGCGGCCCGGCTCCCCTTGCGAGGAGCCGGGCCGCCTTCAGTGAGAGGCTCGCGTTCAGCCCTTGAGTTCGCCGGCGAGCTCGTGGAAGTCGCGGCTCGGGTTGCCGAAGCGGTGCAAGGTCATCGACACCGCCTGCTCCTGCACGTAGTAGCGCAGCTCCACACGTCCCGATGTGGTCACCGGCTCATCGATGATCGCGACCTCCGGGCGAGGCGCGGCTGCGGCCAGCAGCTCGTCCTCGAACCGACCGAGCACGCGGATGCGAGCCCCCACGGTGTCGTCGTAGCGACCCTGGCCGACCATCTCGGCGAACTCGGCGGCGGTCTCGGTGCGGGCGGGAACCCCGGCATTCGTCACGGCGATCTTCACTTCTGCGGGCACATCCTCGGCCACGGACAGCTGCACCGGCGAGTCCACCGTGCGGGCTGCGTGCAGGGAGCGTTCGAGGTCGAACAGGCTCGCCTCGGCAGTGACGCGCACGGTGATCGGACGGGGACGGTAGCGGAAGATGTTCGCCTCCGCGCGCAGTCCCGTGTGGTCCTTCGCCGCACCGAATTCGGCTTCGAACCAGCGCCTGTCATCGGCCTTGGCCGCCTCAAGGTCCTGGTTGCCGGCATCGGCGAAGTGGCCGAAGAGCATGAGGTAGTTCGGGCCGCCGGCCTTCGATCCCAGGCCGACCGACGACTGCTTCCAGCCGCCGAACGACTGCCGACGCACGATCGCACCAGTGATTCCGCGGTTGACGTAGGCATTGCCGACCTCGACGCGGTCGAGCCAGGTGGTGACCTCCTCGGGATCGAGGGAATGGATGCCGCCGGTGAGGCCGAAGTCCACGGCATTCTGGAACTCGATGGCCTCATCGAGGTCCTTCGCATGCATGAGACCGAGCACCGGACCGAAGACCTCGGTGAGGTGGAAGAACGAACCGGGCTTGACCCCGTCCTTGATTCCCGGGCTCCACAGGCGCCCCGAATCGTCGAGCTGCTTGGGCTCGAGCAGCCAGGATTCGCCGGGTTCGAGCGACGTCAGCGCCCGACGCAGCTTGTCCGAGGGATCCTCGGTCAGTGGGCCCATGGTCGATGCGAGGTTCGACGGCCAATCGACGACCATCGACGAGGCGGCATCGATGAGCTGGCGACGGTAGCGCTCGGAATCGTAGGTCGATCCCACCATGATGCCCAACGAGGCGGCCGAGCACTTCTGCCCGGCATGTCCGAAGGCCGAGTACACGAGGTCGGCCATGGCGAGGTCCCGGTCCGCCGCCGGGGTGATGACCAGGGCGTTCTTGCCCGAGGTCTCCGCATTGACGTGGAGTTCGGGTCGGAAGGACTTGAACATCGCCGCGGTCTCCGAGGCACCGGTGAGGATGACCCGGTCGACATCGGGATGCGAGACGAGGTGCTGGCCGAGTTCCCGCTCGACCGGAGCGCACAGCTGCAGCACGTCCTTGGGCACGCCGGCCTGCCACAGGCAGTCGATGATGAGCGCCGAGCAATGCGGGGTCGGCTTCGACGGCTTATGGATGACCGCGGATCCGGCCGCCAGCGCCGCCACGGTGCCGCCGGTGGGAATGGCCACGGGGAAGTTCCACGGGGGAGTGATGACGACCATCTCATCGGGAGTGAAGGTCGCGCCCTCAAGGTTCTCGAGCTCGAGCGAATTCAGCGCGTAGTAGCGGATGAAGTCGATGGCCTCGGAGACCTCGGGATCGGACTGCGACGGCATCTTGCCGACCTCGGCGGCCTCGACGGCGATGAACTCACCGCGACGGGCAGCGAAGATGTCCGCGGCCCGGTGGAGGACCTCGGCGCGACCGGCGGCGCCGAGGGCCCGCCAGTCGGCAGCCGCGGCACGACCGCGGGCGATCATTTCATCGAGGTCATCCGTGGATTCGACCTTGGGCGCGTTCGGGCGGTCGTCGAGGTAGCCGGGGGCGGTCGCCTCGGCGATGATGCTGCGCACCCACTCCTGGTTGGCCGGAAGGGACGGGTCGGTGTCGGGTTCATTGAAGAACTGGGTCGGCACCACGGTCTCACCGAGTGTTTCGGTCGACCGGTTCTGGTGACGGTTCGGGGCCGGAGCGGTCTCGCCCTCGTCCTCGAGGATCGATTCGAGCTGGTTGACGGATGCGGTGAACCGGTCGGCTTCGCGCTTGAACACGTCGTTGCCGTTGGCGAGGTCGAAGATGCCGGACATGAAGTTCTCGGACGCAGAGTTCTCTTCAAGCCTGCGCACGAGGTAGGAGATCGCGACGTCGAACTCCTTCGGATGAACGGCCGGAACGTAGAGGAGGAGGTCTCCGACGTCCTCGGTAACGGCGGCGGCCTGCTCGCTGGCCATGCCCTGGAGCATCTCGAATTCGACGCGGTCGGTCACAGAGCGTTCGACGGAGAGGTGGTGGGCGAAGGCGATGTCGAAGAGGTTGTGGCCGGCCACGCCGATGCGCAGGCCCTTCATCCGCTCCCGGGTGAACAGCCAGTGCAGGACCCGCTTGTAGTTCGCATCCGTGGACTGCTTCGAATCGCACGTCGTGGCAGGCCAACCCGCGATTTCGGCGTGCACGGTCTCCATCGCGAGGTTCGCGCCCTTGACGAGGCGGACCTTGATCCCGACCCCGCCGTTCTCGACGCGACGGGAAGCGAATTCGCTCAGCCGCTGCACGGCGCCGAGCGCATCGGGCTGGTAGGCCTGGATGACGATTCCGGCCTCGAGATCCTTGAACTCCGGTTCGGAGAGCAGGCGCGTGAACACCGCGATCGTCAGTTCGAGGTCCTGGTACTCCTCCATATCGAGGTTGACGAACTTCGCACCGGTCGGGGCTTTCGCGGCCTGCTGGTAGAGCGGACGGAGGCGGTCGACGACATAGTCGACGGTCTCGTCGAAGGCCCACATCGAGATCTGCGAGGCCACGGAGGAGACCTTCACCGACACGTAGTCGACATCGTCGCGGGCGAGCAGCCGGTGGGTCTGTTCCAGGTGGTTGTCGGCTTCGCCGTCACCGAGCACGGCCTCGCCGAGGAGGTTGATGTTGAGCCGGTGACCGTCGGCGGTGAGCGCGGCCACGGTCTTGCCGAACTGCTTGTCCCGGGCGTCGACGACCATATGCCCGACCATCTGACGCAGGCGAGTGCGGGCGGCGGGCACGACGACCTGCGGGGCGATCTTGGCCAGTGCGGCACCGGCCTTGATCTGCGCGCGGTCGAGGTACGACATCGTCTCCGGCGCCAGCTTGCCGACCTCGGCCAGCGCGTCGGCGGCGGCGTGGACATCATCGGTGCGCACGACCCGATCGACGAACCCGACAGTGAAGTCGAGGCCGTTGTCATCGGAGAGGACAGCGGAGAGGCGTTCGGCTGCGGGGTTCTTCGCCGTGGTCATCGACGTCGACACTCGCAGCCACCGGCGGACGGTGTCGATCGACTGGGCGGTGAGCGAGTCGAGGTCGGTTTCGGTGTGCAGCAACTGTGCTCCTTCGGTGCTCGGATTCGGTGCTCTCACGTATCGGCGCTGACCGTGGAGCCGGGGTGTGAGATCAGTATGCGCCGCCGAAATCCGGGGGTGAAGAGATGGAGTCGACCCTTAAGAATGTTTGAGTCAGAAGTCCTAAGATAGAGGGATGTATTCCGCTGAGTTCCGTCGAGACGCGGTGTCGCTGCTGACGACATCGACCCTCGCCGAGGCGGCCGCGCGCACGGGTGCATCACCGTCGACCCTGCGTCGTTGGGCGAACCGATCCGACCTTGAGGATCGCCCCCGCAGCGGTCGCCCGCCGATCCAGGAGACCGCCGACCGGGTCGTCGAGGCTCTCGTCGCGACCGCGGGGGCCCGGATCTCCGGGCGAGACTATTCGACCCGTGCTCTGTCCGAGGCGACGGGGCTGAGTCAGAGCATCGTCTCTCGGTCGGTGAGGGCGCTGACGATCCCCGTCACCGAGGTGGCCAGCGGTTCCGAACTCGTCCTCGCTGCCAGCGGGTTTCCCCTCGTCATCGTCGGTGTTCGCAGAATCGATGCAGGTGGGGCAGGTAGCCGTGACGAGTCCGCGACGATCGTGCCGCCTCGGCGGGTCCAGCGACGCATCGCCGGAATCACCGCGGCCCTGCGGATTGCGGGAGTCGGGCGGTGGGCACAGCGATTCGACAGCGAACATCGGCAGGTCCCCACTGCCGAACTGCTCGGCCTGCTCGACGGTGACGGTGACTTCCTCGTCTTCGACCCCCTCGGTGAGGTCCCGGCCGCGGCGCCTGACGATGCGGGAACACGGGTGACGGTGTGCGCGGATTTCGACGAATTCGTCAGCGCACTCAAGGGCCGCCTCGGCGAGTGTCAGGACATTCCCGGTTCGCTTCTCGATCTGCTGGCCGACCGCGTCCGGCACGGGCTCGAAGGAGTGCTGTGGCGGGAATCGGTCCCCTACGAGCCTCAGAGAAGTTCCATTACTTCTGACTCAATGGAGATCTCGTCATGGCTGCCGAAGGAGACGCGATCGATCACCGAACACCTGGCGATCGCACTGCGTGAGGAGATCATCGACTCCGGATACGAACCCGGCGATCGGATCAATCCGCGCCTGCTGTCGCGTCGCATGCAGGTGCCCAGGGCCTCGGTCGACGCGGCGCTGCGACGGATGGTCGATGACAAACTCCTCGACGGCTCTCGCGGCGGTGCACGGATCCCCTTGATCACGACCGTCGACGTGCTCGACCTCTATGCCGCGCGCATGGCCATCGGGGAGGTCGTGCTCCGATCCTTGGCCCTGCGTCCGCAGCGCTACCTCGTGCCCGTGCAGCTGGCCCTGCGGCAGGTCGAGGCCTCGGCGCCGACACGGAGCGGAATCGACGTCGAGGACGCCGACCTCCATTTCCAGCAGGAGCTGGCCCGAGCATCGGGGCTGCGGGAATCGGCGCGTGCCTTCGAGGCCCTGACTCTGCGGCTGCGTCTGTTCATCTCCATCCTGCAGCTCGACTATTCTCCGGCCAGCGACCGCATCGTCAGCGACGACCGTGCGATGTTCAGTGCGCTGAGCCGGGCGGACGCGAAGACGGCGATCGAGGTCTGGCGCGGCAAGGTCGATAACGCCGTGAGGCATATGGCCGGTCTGCTCGGCAGGCGGCGCTTCGACCAGGAGCTGTGGACTCAGCTGACCCGCAGCCTCGGATGAGCACGGAAGCCGGGAGCCGCCTCGGCGGGGGTCGTGGTCTATATTTGTGCCGTGGAGACTTTGGTTGTGGGCGTGGCCGGCGGAACCGGCAGCGGGAAGACGACGCTGACTCAGGCGCTGTTGGACAAGTGCGAGGGACCGCCGTCGGTGCTCTTCCACGACAACTACTACAAACGGCGCGACGAACTCACCTATGCGGAGCGCGAGAAGGTCAACTACGACGATCTCGACGCCTTCGACAACGACCTCTTCGTCGACCACCTCACTGCGCTGCGGAACTCGCAGGCGGTCGACAGCCCGGTCTACGACTTCTCGATCCACAACCGCAGCGATGAGACGACGCGAGTCGAGCCCGCACCCGTCATCATCGTCGAAGGCATCCTCATCTTCGCCGAACCGCGGATCTGCCAGCTGCTCGACATCAAGCTCTTCGTCGACACCGATGCCGATGTGCGCCTGCTGCGCCGGATCAAACGCGATGTCGTCGACCGCGGGCGAACCCTGCAGTCGGTGGAGGACCAATATCTGGGCACGGTCAAGCCGATGCACGAACTCTACGTCGAGCCGTCGAAGCGCAATGCCGACCTCATCATCCCCGACGGTGGCCACAACATCGTCGCCATGGACATGATCCTCAACCGCATCCAGCGCGGAGTCGGCTGAGCCCGAAACGGAGTCGGCTGAGCCGGGAACAGTTCCTGACCTGCGCGAACGGTCTTCTTCGGGGACGGCGGCGAAGTCGTGTCAGTGCCGCTGGGTACTGTCTTCATATGGACGTCGACCCCGCACGGGAACCAGCGTCGGTTCCGGTTCCGCTGACCGAGATCACTCGGTTCGGTGACTTCCTGCGCGCACTCGACCCGGGCGAGACCGAGGCCGAGACGCTGGAGCGGATCACAGCGCTCGAAGAACTCAAGTCTGCTGTCGCCGCCGCACAGGCGAAAGAGGCAGTGGCTTTCGAGACACTGCGCATCGAGCGGGACCGGCTCAACCGGGTGCCCGCGCTCGACTGCGGAAAACGCGCCGGTGACGAGGTCGGGCTGGCGAAGAAGGTCTCGCCCGGATCGGGCCGGAAGTTCCTCAGCACTGCCCGCTCGATCGTCACGGGCATGCCCAATACCTTCACCGCTCTGGCCGGCGGGGAGATCTCCGAGGACAAGGCGCGCATCATGGTCGATGAGACCGCGGTCCTCGTCGCTGCCGATCGGCGCACGGTCGATACGCGGATGAAGCGGAGTCTGGGGCCGTCCGGGCTGCGGAGCCTGCGCGCCGAAGTGCGTGCGCTCAGTGCGGAGATGGACGCCGAGGCGGCCGCGAAGCGGGCAGCGAAAGCGAAGTCCCATCGTCGTGTGAACTTGACCGTGATCGATGACGGGATGGCCAGGATCTCCGCGATCCTGCCGCTGACGCAGGCCGTCGCCGCCTATGAGAGCCTCCGGGCCGGCGCTGAGACGATCATTGCTGCCGGTGATGCCGGCGGACGGAACCGCCAGCAGGTCATCGCCGATACGTCCGTCGAACGGCTGAGCGGGCAGGCGAGCGCAACGGCGGTGCCCGCGGAGATCCATCTGCTCGTCGACACCGAATCTCTGCTCGCCGACGGACTCGTTCCGGCCTGGCTTCCAGGGTACGGTCCGCTGCCGGCGAAGACGGCCCGAGAGTTCATCGCCGCGAACGAAGCGCAGATGTTCATCAGCCGGATCTTCACTCGCCCCGAGGATGGGCAGCTGGTGGGAACGGATGCGAAGAGCCGGGAGTTCACCGGCCGACTGCGGCAGATGATCACCTTCCGTGACGATGTCTGCCGGACCCCGTGGTGCGACGCCCCGATCCGGCACGCCGACCACGCGCAGCCTGTCGCCGCAGGCGGAGAAACCACCTGGGAGAACGGCTCCGGGCTGTGTGCGTCCTGCAACTACGCGAAGGAACATCCCGGATGGACGCACGAGGCCACGGCGGACGGGCTGCGCGTCACCACGCCGAGTGGGCGTTCCTATGAGGTGGCCACGCCAGCGGTGGTCCGTCGCATACGGTTCCCGCGTCCCGCATCAGTGTCGGAACCGGGCGGTTCGCCGCCGGGATCGGACTGGCAGCAGCTCTTCTCCCGAATCCTCGAACCGGATAGAGAGGAAGCCAGGAGAGCAGCGAGGGAAGACAGCAGGGCAACGGCCGCCGACGAAGAAGTCGGCACAGACGAACCGCAGCCGGCGGCTCAGCCGGAAGAGCTGCCACCACGGTACTGCACTCGTGCCGAGAAGATCGCCGACTGGCGCAGACGCAATGCGCACCGGCGCCCGTCCGCGAAGGACTGCGGTGGCAGCATGGTCGAGCATCAGTTGGTGCAGGTGGTTTTCGGGCCCGACTGAGCTGCGTGTCGGATCTGGAACATGGCGGCAACACCTGTCACAGAGAGACTGCAGAGAATCGTAGTTATGGACAGGGCGGGAAAGAACGAAAGCACACTTCTGACGACTGCGCGGGGGCGCAGTCTCAACCTTGTGGCGCGTGTGCTCCCATCAGGGGCGGTGGCCTGCTGGGTGATCACGATCTTCGTGCCGGTCCTCGACAGCGGAGGACCCGGCTCGATGCGGATCCGTGTGACGTCTCTCGGGTTCTCGCCGATCGACATGAATGACCTCGATGAGGTCTACCTCGTGCTCTGGGTCGTCATTCTCACCGGCGCGTTCACCGCCTGGCTGCTGTCCGCATCGAAGTGGTGGTCGATCGCGGCCATCGTTCTGGGCACAGTGCTGGGACTGCGACTCCTGCAGATGGTCGCCGATCCGCCGATCATGATGTGGGACGGGCAGACGGCCGACGGCATGCCCACCGGCGGCATGGAAGTCGCCTATCCTGCGGCAGGCTTCGGCCTGTGGGTGCTGGGAAGCCTTCTGTTCGTCGCCGCCGGCATCTGTGGCCTGGTCGCGGCCGCCCAACAGGACCATTACCGTCGTGAACGGATCAAACGTTGCATGTCGAAGCGGCATGGTCCCGCCGCGTGAAACTCGGCCCCGGGACGCTGCAAGTCGCCGACGGCAGATTGCTGCTGCGATTCGCCCAAGGGCTGTCACTGTCTGCGCTCTGCCTGTGGATCGTCATGCTGTGGGTTCCTGTCTGCGCCAGTCCCGAGGATCCCGCCGAATCACCGCGTCCACCGCGCATTATCGTCACTGCCCTCGGTGGAGCGCCATTCGACCTCGAAGAAGCACATGTGCCGTACGTCCTGGTCGCACTCGGGGTCCTCGCATGTGCAGCTGCTGCTTTCCTCCTCACCGTCCGGCCTCAGCCCGATATGCACCCGTGGCCGGAAGTCGTCGCACGTATGTGGTCCGTCGGCACGCTCCTTCTGAGTCTCTGTGCCTTCATCGTCTTAGCCGAACTGTTGGCGAATCTGCCGACGATCATGTGGGACGCCGTCGACGATCAGGGGCGGCCGATCTTCGGGACGGTCGTCGCCCAACCGTCGATGGGCGCAGGGCTGTGGCTCATCGGCTGCCTCAGTCTGCTGGCCGCGGGAGTCTGCGGCCTCCTCGGCGACGTCAGGCGGAGGAAAGCAGCACCCGCTCACTACGCAAACGCCAGAATCACCCCTTGGCCCCGGGGGAACCGAACGCACCGCCTCGCGCAGCGGCTGCCGTGGGTCGCGGTCGCCTGCTGGGTGCTGATGATCTGGGTACCGCTCTTCGACAGCGGCGACCATGGTGATGATCGACTCACGGTGACATCACTCGGACGGGTACCCCTCGATCTCGCCGACCTCACCCCGGAAGTCATCCTGCCTTGGGCGGTCGTTCTCGCCTGCGCAGCAACTGCGAAGCGGTTCGACACAATTGCCCACTGGCCTCTTCTGTCGGCGGCAGTCGGAGTCGGCCTGTTCATCCAGCAGGCGACGATGGTCACCGATCTTCCGAGCGAGTGCGTGATCAGCACCGACGCCGACGGTGAAACGATCAGTGCCTTCATCGTCGGGTATCCCTCAGAAGGCCACTATCTCTGGACGCTCGGATGTTGTGCACTCATCGCCGCAGGCATCTGCGGACTCCTCAGCGACTGGCGTCGGATCGACCGGCAGATGCAGCGGCAGACAAAGCGTCCGCCGGAAAAGATTCTCCGCGGACGCCAACGCAAGCTGCAGAAGTGGGCTCGGCTGCTGCCGTTCATCGCGGTCGCCATGTGGATCGCCACGATCTTCATCCCCGTCGTCGACAGCCTGAGCGACGTCGGTCCGCGCATCCGGTGGACCTCGCTGGGAGACTTGACGTTCGATGACGGCGGTGAAATGCTGCCGTCTTTCATTCTCCTTTGGGCGATTGTGGTCGGCTTCGCCGCGCTCGGCCTGGGCTTCGCCGTTGACCAATGGTGGAACGTGACTGCCGTGCTCATTGCGGCGCTCATCGTCTTCATCGTCATCGCCATCCTTCTCAATCCTCCGACGATTATGTGGGACGGACAGCTGCCCGACGGCACACCGATCGGGGGCATGGAAGTCGGATGGCCGTCGTTCGGCTTCGGACTGTGGCTCATCGGCGCGGCCTCACTCGCCGCGGCCGGCGCCTGCGGGTTCGCGGCGAAAGCACAGCGCCCCCGACACACAGTCGAGGGCGCTTGAGTCTCAGCGAACCGAAATTCGACCGAGGGCGGAAAAGGGCTGAGCCTCCCGGGCATCACTTCACCGGTTCGAAGACTCCTGCGAAGAAGTCGCCGATCTCGGCATGTGCGTCCAACGGGAAGATGCCGGAGACGTACTGGTCGGGGCGGACCACGACGACGGCGCCGTCGCGGCTGATCTCACGGGCCTCGAAGATGTCCTCGTCGGGCAGGGTCGCGTAGATCTTCTCCACGTATTCGAGATCGTAGGCACCCACGTGCGGACGGAAGACCGTCGGCACATCGGGAAACGCGAACTCCTTGTGTTCCTGCTGGTAGATGACGCTGAGCTCGACGAGGGCATCGGGATCCTCACCCTCCCAGCGGAAGGCGACCAGGGGAGAGGCCGGATCAGATTCGAGCCACTCCGCCAGCGCCGCCACCTTCGACTCACCTGCGGAGCCGCCAGCAGAGCCGCCAGCGGAGCTGTCGACGACCGGAGCGGCCCGATCGGCGAAGACATAGACTCTCCAGCGACCATCGGCACGCGCTTCGTGACCGAGGTGGATGAAGTTCGCATCGCAGCTGCGCTTGACCCGAGCCGACTTGAACCGCTTGCCGATCGGGAATCCGACCGCGAGCTCCTGATGCGTCGTCGGCGTCGTGATCATCGACGCCGTGTACTCGGTCATGAACCCGGCTGGGAACTCCGCGGTCTTGACGTAGAAGTCCTCGAGGTAGGTCTTGTCCGGCAGCTCCTCCTGCGGAGTTGCCATGAGCGTCGACCATTCCTTGTCGAACTCGATGAGATTCTTCGCCGCCACCTGCCGTTCGGCCGAGTAGGTGCGCAGCAGCTCCGTCGACGACCGGCCCGAGATGACCTGCCCGAGCTTCCACGCGATGTTGAAGCCGTCCTGCATGGACACGTTCATTCCCTGTCCGGCCTTCGCCGAGTGCGTATGGCAGGCATCGCCGGTGATGAACACGCGTGGGCACTGCGAATCGGGTGCGGTCTCATCGGTGTCGTCGAAGGCGTCCGTGAGCCTGTGCCCGACCTCGTAGACCGAATGCCAGGCCACGTTCTTCACGTCGATGCTGTAGGGCGCGATGATCGCATTCGCCCGGCGGATGATCTCGTCGATGCTCGTCGACCGCACCTTGCGCGCATCATCTTCGGGCACCTCGCCGAGATCCACGTACATCCGGAACAGATGCCCGCCCTCGCGGGGGATGTGGAGGATGTTGCCGTGCTTCGACGAGATCGCGCACTTGGTGCGGATATCGGGGAAATCGGAATCTGCGAGCACATCCATCACACCCCAGGCATGATTGGCCTGATCGCCGGACATCGTCCGACCGATCGACGACCGGACCTTCGACCGGGCACCGTCGCAGCCGACGACGTAGCCGGCGCGGATGGTGCGTTCCTCCCCGGTGCGCTCGCCTGCGGTGTAACGGACGGTGACCGATACCGGATGATCCTTCGCCGAGGCGGTCGCGGCGTCCTGGTCGACCGTGAGGTCGACGAATTCGATCCCGTAGTCGGGCGTGATCTTGCCGGGGGACTGGGCGGCGAACTGGGCGAAGTAGTCGAGCACGCGTGCCTGGTTGACGATG
This sequence comes from Brevibacterium sp. VCM10, assembly GCF_000583215.1. Lineage (NCBI taxonomy): Bacteria > Bacillati > Actinomycetota > Actinomycetes > Micrococcales > Brevibacteriaceae > Brevibacterium > Brevibacterium sp. VCM10. Next base: position 25,659 of record NZ_JAJB01000010.1, on the reverse strand, counting down.
AGGTGCGGGAATTCGCTGATCCCGTGCTCGTCGTCCTTAGGCCGACCGGTGCGGATGATGTGTTCGGGGTTCTCCGGATCCGGATTCCAGAACGCCATCTCCGTGATGTGGTAGCCCTCGCGCATGATCTCCTCGGCAAAGCCGAACGCCTGGAAGGTCTCGACGGAACGCGCCTGGATGCCGTCGGCCTGACCGATGACCAGCCGCGAATCGCGCTTCTCGATCATTCGTGCGTTCACGTGCGGGTACTGCGACAGCTGGGCCGCGGCGATCATCCCCGCGGGACCGCTGCCGACGATGAGGACATCGACCTCATCGGGCAGCTCCTCGCTGCGCTCGATTCCGTACCCAGCGGCCTCTTCGATCCGCGGGTCCGCGGACACGTAGCCGTTCTGATGGAAATGCATGTCAACCTCCGGTTCGTGACACGTCGTCGTGATATTCGAATGCTATCAGTTCATATACGATCTGGTGTCGGCGGGGTGGCGCCGGTCACTGTCATCGCAGGTCACCTGCGGCGCCCCGATCCCGATGATCGGGCTCACCGCCTGCTCGTCCTCGTGGTCGGGGCCCAGCGGAATTCCGGTGCGATCACGCAGCAGCAGGGTCGCGGCGAGGGCGAGCACGGCGACGACGCCCAGGTACACCGCCACCGAAGCGGTCGTTCCCGTCGATGACACGAGGCCCTTCGCGATCGTCGGGGCGAAGGCGCCGCCGAGGATCGACCCGATCGCATAGGAGACCGAGACCCCGGAGAAGCGGACGCTGGAGGGGAACAGCTCGGCGTACATCGCCGGCTGCTGACCGTAGGTGAAGCCCAAGCCGATGGTGAGGACGACGAGTCCGAGCACGAGCATGCCCACCGAACCGGTGTTGACCAGCGGGAACAGAGAGAAGATGCCCGCGAGCAGGAGGATCCAGCCGAGGATGTAGGTGTTCCGGCGTCCGATCCTGTCCGAGACGGCGCCCGCGATGATCGTGAACACCAGCCAGGACACCGCCGAGGCGGCCACGGCCCAGAGCACGGGACCGCGCTCGAGGCCGATCGGTCCGGCCGGGTCCGTGGCGTAGTTCTGGATGTATCCGCCGGTGGTCATGTATCCGGCGGCGTTGTTGCCCATGAAGACGAGCGAGGCGAGGACGACGAGCAGCCAATGGCTCTTGATGAGCGTGCCCAGCGGGTTCGTCACCTGCTCCTTGCGTTCGGCGATCTCATGGAAGACGGGGGATTCCTCGACTCCGCGGCGGATCCAATAGCCGATGAAGACGAGCACGATGGAGAGGAAGAACGGCACCCGCCAGCCCCATTCGAGGAAGGCATCGCCCGGGGCGATCGACGTCATCAGGGCGAGTACGCCCGAGGACAGCAGGAGCCCGATGGACACGCCGATCTGCGGGAAGGAACCGCGCAGTCCGCGTGACTTCGCATCCGCGTGCTCGACGGCGAGCAGGACGGCTCCGCCCCATTCTCCGCCGGCCGAGATGCCCTGGATGATGCGCAGGGCGATGAGCAGGATCGGAGCGAGCACGCCCGCGGATTCGAAGGTCGGCAGGAAGCCGATGAGCGCAGTTGCGGCGCCCATGGCGATGAGCGTGATGATGAGGACCACCCGGCGGCCGAGCTTGTCGCCGAAATGTCCGGCGAGGAATGCGCCCAAGGGGCGGAAGAGGAAGCTGATCCCGACCGTCGCGAAGGCGACCATGGTCGACAGCGTCGATCCGAGCGGGCCGAAGAAGAGCTGGTTGAAGATCAGCCCCGAGGCCGCCGCGTAGAGGAAGTAGTCGTACCACTCGATGCTCGTGCCGACGATCGTCGCGAACGCCACCCGGGTCTGAGTGTGCTTCTGTGCTGCCATGACTCCTGTGTCCTGTCGTGCGTCTGCAGTGCATCCCGGCCACATTCTCTGTGGCCCGGATTACTTGTCCTCCGGAACCGTATCATATACGATTTGAAGTGAAGCTAATCGAAATGAGGTGTGAGATCGATGTCGACTCCAGCAGGTGTTCCCGCCCGTCCGGGCAAGATCATTGCCGTTCATGTGGCCTACGAGTCCCGTGCGGCGCAACGAGGAAAGCGCCCCGCCCAGCCGTCCTACTTCCTCAAAGCGGCCAGCTCCGTCGCCGCCTCCGGCCAGTCCATCGAACGCCCGGCAGGCACCTCGCTGCTCGCCTTCGAAGGTGAGATCGCCGTCGTCATCGGCACGTCTGCCCGCAATGTCACCGAGGCCGACGCCTGGTCATATGTGGCCGGCGTGACCGCGTCGAACGACTTCGGCCTCTACGACATGAAGACCCCGGACAAGGGATCGAACGTGCGCTCGAAGAGCCGCGACGGATACACCCCGCTGGGTCCCGAGCTCATTCCCGCCGCCGAGGCGGCCCCCGACTCCCTGCGCCTGCGCACGTGGGTCAACGGCGAGGTCGTCCAGGACGACGGTACGCGAGCCGACCAGCTCATCTTCACCCTCCCGCGCATCGTCGCGGACCTCAGCCAGCACCTCACCCTCGAGCCCGGTGACGTCATCCTCACCGGCACCCCGGCCGGATCCTCGGTCGTCGCCCCCGGTGACACGGTCGAGGTCGAGGTCACGGCCGCCTCGGCGAACGGGGAGGAGCTGAGCTCGGGACGATTGACCACCACGGTCGTCGACGGACCCGGCGACTTCGACGAGAAGCTCGGCAGCCTGCCCGCGGTGAACGAAGCACTCACCGTCGATGCCTGGGGCTCACGTGTTGCCGCCGGACTCGCCCCGGAGGGCGACGCCGATGACACGGCCGCGAACGCACTCGACGCCGACCTCGTCGCCAAACTCACCGAGGCTCCGACCGCGGGTCTGTCGGCTCAGCTGCGGTCGCGTGGACTCAACAATGTCGTCATCGAAGGCGTGGCCCCGCTGAAACCGGGAGCGAAGATCGTCGGCAGCGCGAAGACATTGCGCTTCGTCCCCAACCGCGAAGACCTGTTCAAGTCCCACGGCGGCGGTTTCAACGCCCAGAAGCAGGCCTTCGACTCGATCCGCCCCGGCGAGGTCGTCGTCATCGAGGCCCGCGGCGAATCCGGCTCGGGCACCCTCGGCGACATCCTCGCCCTGCGCGCGAAATCTCTCGGTGCCGCCGGCGTCGTCACCGACGGGGGAGTCCGCGACTCCGCCGAAGTGGCCGAGATCCTGCCCGTGTTCTCCACCGCGAAGCACCCCGCCGTGCTCGGTCGCAAGCACGTGCCGTGGGAATCGGACGTGGCCGTGGCCTGCGGAAACGCCACCGTCCTGCCCGGCGATGTCATCGTCGCCGACGATGACGGAGCCATCGTCATCCCCCGTGGCCTCGTCGAAGAAGTCGTCGACGCGGCGCTGGCCAAGGAGGTCGAGGACGGTTGGGTGGCCGAACAGGTCGCTGCCGGCAACCCGATCGAAGAGCTCTTCCCGCCCAAGGGCGAATGGAAGGCGAAATTCGACGAATGGAAGGCCTCACGGTGAAGACCGAACAGGCAACGACCGCGGCCCCGTCCCTGAGCAAGGCCGAGACCGCCTACCGCTGGATCCGCGAGCGCGTCGCCGACCAGACCTACCAGCCCGGGCACAAACTTGTGCTCGCGCAGATCGCCCTCGAACTCGACACCTCCGTGGTGCCGGTGCGCGAGGCCATCCGCCGGCTGGAGGCCGACGGGCTCGTGACCTTCGAGCGCAACGTCGGGGCCCGCGTGGCCATGGTCGACCAGGGCTCCTACACCCAGTCGATGGAAGCGGTCGCGATTCTCGAGGCCGCGGCCGTCGCCCAAGCTCAGGGCCACCTCGGCGCCGATGATCTCGATGCCGCGGAGCAGATCAACGATCGGATGCGGGCGCTGCTCGACGAATTCGAACCTGCCGAGTTCACCCGACTCAACCACGAATTCCACGAGACGCTCTACCGGCGCTGCCCGAACGAGCGGCTGTGCACCCTCGTCGAACTCGAATGGGACCGACTCAACCACCTGCGGGATTCGACGTTCTCCTTCGTCCCCGAACGGGCGTTGGAATCGGTGGAGGAACACTCCCGCATCGTCGCCCTCATCCGAGCCCGCGCCTCGGCGCAGGAGGTCGAACGGGCCGTGCGCGAGCACCGCTCGGCCACTCTGCACAGCTTCCAGAACTCCCAGACGACCACAGCCCCGACCACGGATCTGCAGACAGATTCACGAAAGGACAACTCATGACACAGTCCACCACCCTGCCGGCCGCAATGCCGGAGAAGATCCGCCACTACATCGGCGGCGAGTTCGTCGACTCCATCGACGGAGACGAATTCGACGTCCTCAACCCGGTGACGAACGAGCCCTACATCACGGCCGCCTCGGGCAAGAAAGCCGATATCGAAGCCGCCGTCGCCGCGGCGAAGACGGCCTTCGACGAGGGCCCGTGGCCGACGATGCTGCCGCGTGAGCGCGCCCGCATCCTAGGCAAAATCGCCGATATCGTCGAATCCCGCAAGGACGAACTCGCCGCCATGGAGTCCTTCGACTCCGGACTGCCGATCACCCAGGCCAAGGGGCAGGCGGCGCGCGCAGCGGAGAACTTCCGCTTCTTCGCCGACCTCATCGTCGCTCAGGTCGATGACGCCTTCAAGGTCCCCGGCCGCCAGGCGAACTACGTCAACCGCAAGCCGATCGGCGTGGCCGGGCTCATCACTCCGTGGAACACGCCGTTCATGCTCGAGTCCTGGAAGCTGGGACCGGCGATCGCGACCGGCAACACCGTCGTGCTCAAACCCGCCGAGTTCACTCCGCTCTCGGCCTCCCTGTGGCCGGGCATCTTCGAAGAGGCAGGACTGCCCACCGGTGTGTTCAACATGGTCAACGGCTTCGGTGAGGAAGGTTTCGCCGGCGATTCGCTCGTCAAGCACCCCGACGTTCCGCTCATCTCCTTCACCGGCGAATCGAGCACCGGCCAGACGATCTTCGCCAATGCCGCTCCCTGGCTCAAGGGCCTGTCGATGGAGCTCGGCGGCAAGTCCCCGGCCGTCGTCTTCGCCGACGCGGACATCGAGGCTGCCGTCAATGCCACGATCTTCGGCGTCTTCTCCCTCAACGGGGAGCGCTGCACCGCCGGTTCGCGCATCCTCGTCGAGGAATCGATCTACGACGAGTTCGTCGAGCGATACGCGGCCCAGGCCAAGCGCGTGAAGGTCGGTCTGCCCTCGGATCCCGCCACCGAGGTGGCTGCGCTCGTCCACCCCGAGCACCATGAGAAGGTCATGTCCTACGTCGAGATCGGCAAGTCCGAGGCCCGCCTCGTCGCCGGCGGCGGACGCCCCGAGGGCTTCGAGACAGGAAACTTCGTCCAGCCGACCGTGTTCGCCGACGTGAAGTCCGACGCGCGGATCTTCCAGGAGGAGATCTTCGGGCCCGTCGTCGCCATCACCCCGTTCTCCTCCGACGAGGAGGCCCTGGAGTTGGCGAACAACACGAAGTACGGTCTGGCCGCCTATATCTGGACCTCGGATCTCAAGCGCGCCCACAACTTCTCCCAGGCCGTCGAATCGGGAATGGTGTGGTTGAACTCGAACAACGTCCGCGACCTGCGCACCCCCTTCGGCGGCGTCAAGGCCTCGGGGCTCGGCCACGAGGGCGGCTACCGGTCGATTGACTTCTACACAGAACAGCAGTCCGTGCACATCAACCTCGGCGAGGTCCACAACCCCGTCTTCGGAAAGCAGTGAAGCAGCCATGACCAAACGCACTGATATGACTCGGACCTCTGCCGGCTATTTCGTCAGCCAGGAGACGAGCATCGCCGCCGACAACCCCATCGCCACGCCGCAGGCGAGCCCGCCCGACATCCTCCGCTGCGCCTATATGGAACTCGTCGTCACCGATCTGGCCGCGTCGCGGGAGTTCTACGTCGACGTGCTCGGACTCTATGTCACCGAGGAGGACGAGAACACGCTCTACCTGCGCTCGACGGAGGAGTTCATCCACCACAACCTGGTCCTGCGCAAGGGCGAGGTCGCTGCCGTGGCCGCGTTCTCCTACCGGGTGCGCAGCCCGGAAGAGCTCGACAAGGCCGTGGCCTTCTACACCGAACTCGGCTGCGATGTCCGCCGCAGCCCCGACGGCTTCGTCAAGGGTGTGGGCGACTCCGTGCGGGTGGTCGACCCGCTCGGCTTCCCGTACGAGTTCTTCTACCAGTCCGATCATGTCGAACGCATGTCGTGGCGCTACGACCTGCACATCCCCGGCGAACTCGTCCGCCTCGACCACTTCAATCAGGTCACCCCGGATGTGCCGCGGGCGGTGAAGTACATGCAGGACCTCGGCTTCCGCGTCACGGAGGACATCCAGGACGAAGAGGGCACGGTCTACGCCGCGTGGATGCGCCGCAAGTCCACCGTCCATGACACGGCGATGACCGGCGGAGATGGACCGCGCATGCACCATGTCTGCTTCGCCACGCATGAGAAGCACAACATCCTCTCCATCTGCGACAAGCTCGGTGCCCTCCGCCGGTCCGACTCGATCGAACGCGGACCCGGACGCCACGGCGTCTCGAATGCGTTCTACCTCTACCTGCGCGACCCCGACGGACACCGCGTCGAGGTCTACACGCAGGACTACTACACCGGCGACCCGGACAATCCGGTCATCACGTGGGACGTCCACGACAATCAGCGCCGCGACTGGTGGGGCAATCCCGTTGTGCCGTCCTGGTACACGGATGCCTCACTCGTCCTCGATCTCGACGGCAACCCGCAGCCCGTGCACGCCCGCACGGACGATTCGGAGATGGCCGTGACGATCGGTGCCGACGGGTTCTCCTACACCCGCGCGGATGAGAACGAGGGCAAGCTGGGCAACCAGCTCTGAAAGGAATCCACATGCTCGATGAGGCAATGATCGCGGCCATCGCCGACGATCTCGCTCACGCGGAGCGGACAGGATCGAAGATCGGTCTGCTCACCGCGAAGTATCCGGATATGACGGTCGACGACTCCTATGCGGTGCAGAACGAATGGCGCCGTCGCGGGGAGGCTGCCGGCCGTCGGCTCTATGGTCATAAGATCGGACTGACCTCGAAGCCGATGCAGCAGGCCACCGGCATCACCGAACCCGATTACGGAGCGATCTTCGCCGACCAGGTCTATGACACCGGTTCCGTGATCGACCATTCGCAGTATTCAGGTGTGCGCATCGAGGTCGAACTCGCCTTCGTGCTGCGTGATGAGCTCCGCGGACCCGATGTCAGTCTCTTCGACGTCCTCCGCGCCACCGAGTACGTCGTCCCCGCGCTCGAGGTCCTGTCCTCGCGCATCGAGATGGAGGGTCGCACGATCGTCGACACCATCTCGGACAATGCGGCGCTGGGGGCGATGGTCCTCGGCGGTCGGCCGGTCGCCGTCGATGCCGTCGACCTGCGTCGGGTGAACGCTCTGCTCTATCGCAATGAGACGATCGAGGACTCCGGAGTCGCCGCCGCCGTGCTCGACCATCCGGCGCGCGGAATCGTGTGGCTGGCGAACAAGCTCGCCGAACACGGAGACGTGCTGCGAGCAGGAGAGACTGTGCTCGCCGGATCGTTCACCCGCCCCATGTGGGTCCATCCCGGCGACACCGTCCACGCCGACTACGGAGAGCTGGGAGTCATCACATGCCGTTTCGAGTAGAACTTCCGCAGACCTTCACCGACCGTGTGGAAGGCCTCGGCGACGGCGAGTACCTGGCGGGAATGTGGGTGTGCTCGGGTTCGCCCGTGGCCGCCGAGATCGCCGCGGCCTCGGGAATGCAGTGGGTGCTCATCGACGCCGAGCATTCCCCGATCGGACTCGAGACCACGACGAGTCTGCTGCGCGCGATGAACGGCTACCCGGCAACCCCCGTCGTCCGGGTGCCGGTCAACGACACGGTGCTCATCAAGCAGTACCTCGACCTCGGAGCGCAGAACCTGCTCGTGCCGATGGTCGATACGAAATCCGACGCCGAGGCGGCCGTGGCGGCCGTCCATTATCCGCCGAGAGGTGTGCGCGGGGTCGGTTCGGCCCTGGCCAGGGCCTCCCGGTGGAACGCCGTGGACGGATACCTGGGGTGCGCGGAGGAATTCGTGTCCCTGACGGTGCAGATCGAATCGGCGACTGCAGTGGACAATGCCGCCGAGATCGCCGCGGTCGACGGAATCGACCAGATCTTCGTCGGTCCCTCGGACCTGGCCGCGTCGATGGGGCTGCTCGGCCAGCAGACCCACCCGGACGTCACCGACGCGGTGGCCAGGACCTTCGAGGCAGTGAAGGCTGCCGGCAAACCTGTCGGTGTCAACGCCTTCGATCCCGAGCAGGCTCGGAAGTACCTGGAAGCCGGAGCGTCCTTCGTTCTCGTCGGTGCCGATGTCGGCCTGATGATGAACGGCGCCCGCGCCTGGGCCGACACCTGGGTGCAGGACTGAGCTGAGACCACCCCCGGCCGCTGATTCGCGGTCGGGGGTGACGTGCATTCACAGTCTCTCAGTCCTTCTCGCGGCGGCTGCCGCAGATCAACAGGATCGTTGAGCCGAGTCCGACGAAGACGATGCCCAGGCCGATGAGCATGCCGGTGCCAGTCGTGCCCGTGCGGGGCAGCTCACCGGATGGTGCCGGGGCCGCGGGCGCCGCGGGAGTTTCCGCGACCGGTTCGACCGGTGGAGACTCGGGCTTTTCCGGGGCCTGAGGAGTCTCGGGTTGTTCGGGAGGAGACGGCGGAGTGCTCGGCTGCTCCGGCTGTTCCGGGGGAGCCGGAGGGGTGCTTGGCTCCTCCGGCGGTGCGCTCGGCTCTTCCGGTGCCGGGGGAGTCGACGGCTTCTCCTCGGGCGGACGGTGCACTGTCTCGGCGGGAACACCCCAATCGCTTGTCCACGCCTTATTGACGTCGCTGCCCTCGATCGCGGTCACATAGGTGACCCACCCGAACGGCATATCGATCGGCTCCGTGTCGATCTCGACGTGGCCCTTCTCATCGGCGATGACGGTGAAGTCCTGTACGGACAGCTCCGTGCCGTCGGTCTTCTTCGACTGCTCGGGTTCGGTCTCCACATGGTAGGCGGTGATGGTGAGGACGGCTTCGGAACCCGGCCGCAGACCCGTCACGGCCACAACGTCGTGAGTCGATGTGCCCTCGAGCACCGCCTCGGTGTCGGCTGTCGGGGTCCACGGGACGAACCCTGTCTCACGGGGTTGGCCGTGGACACCCTTCCACTCCTTCGTCGCCTTGTCCCCGGCGATCGTCTCGGTGAAGTACAGCCAGCCGTGGAAGTCGTTCGGTACGGTGACCTCGCCGGAGGTATGGGTGCCGTTGCCGACATTCTTCGAGGTCACGGACCCGATTTCGCGAGCGTCATCGTTCTTCGTGCCCTGCGTCGGTGCCGTCGCGGTCTGCCACAGAGTGTGAACGACCGTGACGGTGTGGTCGCCGATGAGACCGGAGACGGTGAAGTCGTCGGTGACCGTCTCACCCGGCGTCGGTGTCTGGTCGGAGATCTCGGTGGTCACCTTCGGTTGGGAGATCAGTTCCAGCGACGCTTTGTCCGTGACGGAGTCGGGAGTGTCCGGGGTGACGACTCGCTGTACCCGCGTGCCGGAGGTCGGTTCGAAGACTCGCACGGTCTGCGGAGCGACCTTCGCCGAGGCGGTCACTGACAGAGTGCCGGGCGCGCTCGCCTGCAGCGTTGTGGTCACTGGCTCTTTGCCCGTGGTCAGGGTCGTCGGTGCCTTCGTCGTGCCGGCAGTCTTCAGCGCGATGGGAACGTCGGGGACCTGGGCTCCCGATGCACTGGTCAGCGAGACCGTCAGCGTCGCCTCGTCGGTGGGCGTGCCGAGGATCTTCGGTTTGTCGGGGCTGTCCTTGTCGGCGCTGCGGTCGCTGTCCTTGGAGTCGGAGGCCCAGGAATCAGGAGAAGGAGCGGACTCCGGGGCGGTGTGAGGTTCGAGCACAGGCATGCGCAGCACCGGTTCGAGGCTGATGTCGAGAGTGTATGGCCCGGCGAACTTCTTCGCCTCGGCGAGGATCGTCGAGTACTTCTTCGCAGCACCGGTGAACTTCTTGCCCAGGTCGGCGGGCTTCGCCGGCGGCACCTTGTGATCATGGGGGAGCGCCTCGTCGAGGCGGGCCATCGCGCTCAGCGCCGCCTGCACATCCTTCGACTGGGAGTCGGCGTATTCGTGCAGTGCCCACGCGGTGCGAGCCGAGGTGAGCGTGTCGGCCTTCGCGCCCGTGAAGTACTTCGACAGCGGGGACCTCTTGCCCGCATCGATGCAGTAGGCGGAGGTGTCGGGGAAGGTCCGGTAGGAGCCGTACCAGGTCTTGCCCTGTTTCGCCTGGTGCCAGATACCCGGTCCGTAGGCGTTGGGAGCGGTGAGCACGGGAACCTCGCCGAGGCTGACCGGTGGTCCCGCGGCCATGGCCGGTCCCAGCCCGATGAGGGACGCGACTGTGAGGACGGTGAGGAGCAATGCGGTGCGCAGCGACGCAAGTCTGAGAGTAGTCATAGACCGATTCGACACGGAGAGTCCCGTGTCGGACTAGGGCCGCCCGAGAGGCTGTGGATACCGCTTCGAGAATCCACAGGATGTGACGTGCGAGTGGGCGACCTGCCGGAGTCGAGGGGGAGGGGAGTGGTGCAGGCACGAATGGCGACGTCGGGCGCCTGAAGTGGGCGACGTCGGCAATCGGACGATGGTCGGATGCGCCGAGGCGGAGTCGAAGAGTGCGCAACCATCCACACCCGAAAATGGTTGAGTGGGGCTTCGAGAGCCGTCAGCAGAACGTGGCAGTCGGCTGAAGTGTTGCTGGACGGATACATGACGAGGGCGTTCACAGCGGGCTGGGACTTTAGACTGAGGTGAGCGGAAATTCCCCCAATGCAGAAGGACGATCTATGTCGGCACAGAACGGTCCCGCTTCGCAGAGACCGCAGCCGCCCCAGGTGCAGGGCCCACCGAACCCGAGCGTGCCACCGGTGCAGGGGCAGACGCCGGCGCAGGGACAGCAGGGGCAGGTGCCGCCGCAGAATCATGATCGGTTCCGCCCGCGCCCACAGGGGTCGCAGCAGCCGACTCCGCAGCCGGCGCCCGGCGGACCCCAGCCGCCGCAGGGCCAGCCACAGATGCAGGGCCAACCACAGATGCAGCCGATGCCCGGCCACCCGATGCCGCCGCAGGGGCAGCCGATGCCCGGTCAGCCTGTGATGTATGCGCCCCCGCCGGCGCAGGCTCGCGTCTATGCTCAGCCGCGGTTTGCGCCGACGGTGACTCAGGAGATGCGGATCCGCGCAGGAATGCAGGCACCTCAACAGGTCGTCACCGATACTCCCTGGACCGGTGCCGTGCGAAAGGCACAACCGGAGGCCGAACCCGATTCGACCGGAAACATCGTCCGCCTCGTCGCCGCGATCCTCGTTCTCGTCGCTCTCGTCGGTGGGCTCGGCCTTCTCGCTCTGCTCGGCGGGCTGAGCTTCGGTGTCCGCCTCTTCGGTCTCATCGGACTCGCGGCGATCCCGCTTCTGGCGATCATCGGGTATGTGCTCTGGCTCGACCGGTGGAAACCGCAGCCGAAGCTGCTCTTGGGCATCTGCCTGCTCTGGGGTGCCGTCGCCTCGGTCATCCTCACCCTCGGCTTCTCACTCGTCGGTGACATCGCGCTCTATATGGTCGGCATCAATGGGGTGCCCGACGTCATCGGTGCAGTCATTCAGGCGCCGATCCTCGAGGAATCGACCAAGACCGTTCTCTTGCTCGTCATCGTCCTCGCCGCCCGGCGCCACTTCGAAGGCCCCCTCGACGGGCTCGTCTACGGTTCGCTCATCGGTGCCGGATTCGCCTTCACCGAGAACATTCTCTACCTCGGCCAGTCGTGGAACGACGGCGAACTTCCGGGACTGGCAGTGACATTCGCCATGCGCTGCCTCGGCTCACCGCTGCTGCACACTGCGTTTTCGACCTGTGCCGGTGTGTCGATCGGCCTCGCCGCCCGCAAATGGCCGTGGTGGTCGCTCATCCTCATGTGGCTGCCCGGACTCGCGCTCGGCATGGTCCTGCACGGCTTCTGGAATGCCTCGATGACTCTCCTCGGTGCGTTCGGGCAAGCGACCCGTGACGTGATGGGCGGAATGCTCCCGCAGATCATCGGCCTCGTCGTGCTCAGCGCCATCCTCTCCGCCGCCTGGGTGACGCTGGGACTCATTCTGCGCCGCAGCGAGCGCATGCACACCCAGAACATGCTCGGCGACTATGCGAACTCCGGTTGGCTCACCCATGCCGAAGTCGACATGCTCGGCACCTGGAAGGGTCGGAAGAACGGCCGCGACTGGGCGAAGTCGTTCCCCGGCGGCAAGGAGGAGATGAAGACCATGATCCGCACCTCCGGCAAACTGTCGACGACGCGGATGCGTGTGCTCGCGGGAATCGGCGGCGAACAGGAACGCAAGATCGAACGAGCCGAACTCAAACAGTTCTCCGACGCCCGCGAACGACTGCTCGCGGCCTCCAGACAGACTGTGCGGTAAGTTCCAGCGGTGACGATCTTCGACATCCTCCTCATCGTCCTCGGAATCGGGGCGCTCTTCGCCGGGTTCCGCCAGGGCATCATCACCGCGCTCGGCACCGCGGCCGGCTTCATCGTCGGCTGGATTCTCGGGCGCCTGCTCTCCCCGTTCGTCGAATCGCTGAGCACCGGCACCGACGTCATGGACAACCCCGGGGTGCTCATGCTGCTGGCCTCGATGCCATTGGTCCTGAGCGTCCTCTTCGCCTTCGCCGGCAGCGGCATCGGCGCGTGGATCAAGCACAACATGGACTCCGACCTCGGGCAGGGCATCGATGCCATCGGCGGCACCATCACCGCCGGGGTCGTCTATGTCCTCGTCGTCTGGCTCGCCGCCGGCTTCATCCGCACCACCCCGCTCGTCGAACCCAACCGCTGGGTCGCCGACTCCACCGTCATCGCCGCGATCGACCGCACCATTCCCTACTCCTCCCAGAACGCGCTGGGCGGGCTGGCGAAGGGACTGAGCGCATCCGGGTTCCCCCAGGTGTTCTCCGGTCAGCCCGAACAGATCCGCGGAGTCGGAGAACCCGACGAAAGCATGGTCGACGTCGGACGCGGCGTCGACGATTCGGTCGTCAAGATCACGACGACGGCCACCAGCTGCGCCACGGGTTCGGAAGGCTCCGGCTTCGTCTATGAGGACGGACTCGTCGCCACCAACGCCCACGTCGTGGCCGGGTCCACGGAACTGGCCGTGCAGGTCGGCGGCAAGGGCAGGCCGTACCGGGCCGAGGTCGTCGAATTCGATGCCGAAGCCGATGTGGCTGTGCTCCGAGTCGCGGGACTCGAGGCCCCCGCCCTCGACTTCGGAAGCGGGCTCGGACCCGGCGACGACTCCGTCGTCGTGGGATTCCCCGCCAACGGTCCTTATACGATCTCACCGGCCCGCGTGCGGGAGAAGATCAACGCCCGCGGACTCGACATCTACGACTCGCAGTCGGTCGTCCGGGAAGTCTATGCCCTGCGCGGAATCGTGAGGGAAGGCAACTCGGGAGGCCCGCTCATCGATGCCGACGGAAACGTCGTCGGCATGGTCTTCGCCCGTTCGGCCACCGATGACGAAACCGGCTACGCCCTCACCCGAGCCGAGATCGCCGACGAACTCGACGCCGGTGCCGCCGAGCGCACACCGCAGCCGACAGGGCAGTGCACGAACTGAAACGCGTGCACGAACTGAAACGCGTGCACGAACTGACCCCGCCTACTTGAGGTCGAGCCCGGCGAGGACGGCGCGATGGTCACTCGATCCGCGTTCGAGCACCTCGTCGGAGGTGGCGTCGAAACCGCGATAGAGGACATGGTCGAGCCGCGTGACGGGGAACCGGGCGGGCCAGGTGAAGCCGAAGCCGCCTCGGGCCTTCTCCCGGGTATCCTGCAGCGGCGGCACCAGGGTCTCCATATTGTTGTCGGTCGTCGCCGTGTTGAAATCGCCGGCGATGACGACATGCTCGGCGCTGTCGGTCTCCACGGCCGTGGCCAAGCGGCGCAGAGCGGCATTGCGCATCGATTCGTGGCCGGGGCGCACCGACGGCATATGCACGGCATAGAAGCGGATGTCACCGTGATCGGTCGAGATCGTGGTCGCGAAAGCCCGCGGCCACTGCAGGCCGAGGTCGACCTCCTCGGGCTCCGACATCGGCCATTTCGACCACACGCCGATGGTGTCGACGACCTGAGAATGCTCGAACGAGGAGTCGAGCTCTTTGTGGATGATCTTGCCCGACAGCGACTCGAGCTCCTGGATCGTGACGATGTCCGGATCACGGTCGACGATGTTCTGCGCGGCCGCTGTGGGCTGCGGCATCCTCGCCCCCACGTTGTGGGTGGCCACCGACAGGTCCGGATCACCGGAATCATCGTTCGGCAGCAGGGCGGGACCGAACATCCCCGTCCACACCAGAGCGGGCACGAGGAATCCGATGGCCGAGAGCCACGAGAAGCGGATGAGGAACATGAGCAGCACGAGTGCGAGGACGATCCCCGTCCACGGCAGCACCGATTCGAGGATGAGCGCGATGCCCATCCGCGTCGGCAGCAGATTGTGGAGGAGCAGGAATGCCGCATAGAGGATCCCGAAGATCAATGCGGTGATGCCCTTCGCGGGGCTGTGCCTTCTGCGCGGTGCGGAATATGCCTGGTTCATCGATCAACGATCTTAACCGGGAAGTCTGGCCCCGCGCTGGAAGCGACTTGCGATGCGGCTCACAGCCGCATGAGATCAGCGACGCGCCGTCGCGCTCCACACCGTCACATCGGGGTGAGTGTCGTAGCGATAGCCCGACCCCCGCATCGTGCGCACCACGGAGGCGTATTCGCCGAGGCGGCGCCGCAGTCGGCGGATATGGACGTCCACGGTGCGTTCGTCGGGAACCTCGCCGCCGGACCACACCGCGGTGATGAGGTCCTCCCGGGGCAGGGTCTCATCGGCGTGGGAGACGAGGGTGGCGAGCAGGTCGAATTCCTTCGTCGTGACATCGACGAGGTCACCGTCGATGCGGACCTCGCGGCGGGGAATGTCGATGCGCAGACGTTCCCCGGTCGCCTGGGTGTAGGCATCGCCGGCACGTCCGCCGAAACCGCGGGGTGCGGGAGCCGCCGGAGCGGCCTCCTCGCGCAGAGCCGGCGGGTGGATGCGGTTGGGAATGCGCGAACGCACGGGGCCGTGGGTCGCCGCTGGCGCACCGGTCGCGGCGGGGGAACCGGTGGCCACGGCCCGGACGGCGTCGATGTCGCTGCCGCGGCCCTCCGGGGCCAAGGCGATGACGGCCTGGGTCTCGGCCTGACTGGCCAGTTCCTTGGCGTAGGCCTGCAGCTCGGCGGCGATCGCGGACAGGTTCGTGCCGTCGGCCGCGGCCTTGGACTCATCGAGTCCGATGTAGACGATGATTCCGCGAGCGGCCTTCGGCGAGGGGACGACCCCGGCCGGTCCGAAGGTGTGCGGTGCGTTCTGCGGGTCGACTGCGCTCAACCTGGCTCCTGCACGTCGAGTGGCCACTGCACTGCGCGGGTGGACGTAGGCGGGTTCTGGATTCGGCATAGCTGTCCTTTGCTTTCGACCATGAGGTCGATATGACTGGAGGAGTCCGCTGCTTGAGTGAACTCGTTCGAGGCCGGACAGCGGGAGTGAGATCACCGACCACGAACGCAGGGCATACACATATGTGCACCCGGCATTCGCATCTGATGAATCGCCGAAGTCATGGCTTCATTATTTGTCACAAAACTTCGGCCGCGCAAAGGAAGACCCGAAAATGAGACGACTGTGACGAAATATGACGGTTCGGTCGCCGAGGCTGACGACCGTAATCGTCATCCGCGGGGCCTCAGTCGACGATTCCGTACATCCGGTCCCCGGCATCGCCGAGTCCGGGCACGATGTAGCCCTTCTCGTTGAGCTTCTCGTCGAGTGCGGCCGTGTACACCTTCACCTCGGCGGAATCGCTGTAGTCGCGTTCGATGCGCGCCACACCCTCGGGGGCGGAGACGAGGCACACTGCGGTGACGTCGCGAGCCCCGCGAGCGAGCAGGAAGTCGATGGCCATGGCCAGGGTGCCGCCGGTGGCGAGCATCGGATCGACGACGAAGATCTGCCGACCTGTGAGGTCATCGGGCAGACGGTCGGCATAGGCGCTGGGTTCGAAGGTCGTCTCGTCGCGGACCATTCCGAGGAAGCCCACCTCGGCGGTGGGCAGGATGCGCAGCATTCCGTCGAGCATGCCGAGGCCGGCGCGCAGGATCGGGACCACGACGGGGCGGGGTTCGGCGATGCGGGTGCCGGTGGTCGTCGTCACCGGAGTCGAGATCTCCTTGTCCTCGACCGCCACCGACCGGGTCGCCTCGTAGGCCAGCAGCATGACGAGCTCTTCGGTGAGCTGGCGGAAGCGAGCGGAATCCGTGTTCGCATCGCGCAGAGCGGTGAGTTTGTGTGCGATGAGCGGGTGATCGGCTACGTGAAGATGCATACCCCAAATGGTACGGGAGAACTTCGCCGCTTCGGCAGTGGTCAATGCGGTCCGAAGCGTTCACAATGGAGGCATGTCGTACTTCACTGAGATCCTGGCCGATTCCGGCGATGGCTTCCGCGCCCTCGATGTCGACGTCCGCGACGCGAACGACCTCGACGACCTCGTCGATATGATGCGTTCGGCCGCCGGCGACGACGGAGAGGCCGTGGCCGTCATCGAACACGAAGACGAATGGTTCGGGCTCGTGCGCCTGTGCGGGAACAACGAGGTCAAGGTCTTCCTGTCCGATCTCGCCGCCGTCGAGGCGAGCCCGTTCGCGGAGATCTTCGCCGACTTCCTCGACTCCCGCCCCGACGCCTACGATGCCGAACCCGAAGACGACTTCGGCGCCGAGGAGGATGAGGACGCGGCCGCCGAGGACGACGACGAAGACGAGGTCGAGATGCTCGAATTCGACGCCGACTCCGAATGGGGCGGAGACGCCGATATCTACTCCGACCGCGGAGTCCCCGCCGCCACGCTCATCGACCAGGTCGAGAGCTATCGATCCGATCCCGCCCGGGTCGTCGCCCACGTCGGTGAGACCGTCGGCTTCGCCGATCAGCTCGAGGCCGCACGCTGACCGCTGCGACCACGGCCCGGTTCGGCGAATGGATGGGGCATGCCCTCGCCGAGGCGGTCCTCGCCCCGGCTCATGACGACGTTCCCGTCGGTGCCGTCGTCATCGGCGGGGACGGTGAGATCATCGGGCGCGGTCACAATCGGCGGGAGGTCGACGCCGATCCGCTCGGCCATGCGGAGCTCATGGCGATCTCCGCTGCCGCCTCGGCGAGGGGGAGGTGGCGCTTGGACGGCTGCACGCTCGTCGTCACCCTGGAGCCGTGCGCAATGTGCGCCGGGGCCCTCGTCGGCTCCCGGATCGACCGAGTCGTCTTCGGCGCCTTCGACGACAAGGCCGGTGCCGTCGGGTCTGTCTGGGACCTGCTGCGGGACCGCGCCGCACTCCATCATCCGGAGGTGACCTCGGGGATCCGAGCGGAGGAGGCTCGGGCCCTGCTGCGGGAGTTCTTCGCGGCCAGACGCTGACGTGTCCCAGCTCACGGCGAACCGATTTGGACGCAGAAAGTCCACCGCTGTACAGTTGTCGGCGGTGGCGTGTCCGAGCGGCCGAAGGTGCAACACTCGAAATGTTGTGTAGGGCAACCCCCTACCGTGGGTTCAAATCCCACCGCCACCGCTACGGGAAACCCCTGATCAGTCGATTCTGATCAGGGGTTTCGTCTGTCCCGTCGAAAGATGGCATCGGTGCGGGCAGGGGTGTGATGATTGACACATCAGGGTCGAGCGGCGAGACTTGCTCGATGAAACAGAAAGAGTTTTCCGGAATATGGAATTACTTTTCGGTATCCGGGTCCGGTATCCGGGGCTGAAGACTCGACTGTTTCATTGCGCATGTTCAAGGCGCAGGGTCGACGACGATGGTGTCGCCGACTGACCAAATCGAACAACCTGAGGTGGTCCATGAAAATGGCTGACAACGACCAAGCGGTGCAGACCGCATCTTCGAGACCGGGGCTTCTCGACAGATTCTTCGAAATCACAGGGCGCGGGTCGACGATCAGACAGGAGATCCGCGGAGGCATCGTCGCCTTCGTCGCGATGGCCTATATCGTCGTCCTCAACCCGCTCATCCTCGGCGGCTCCCAGGACATCGCCGGCGACAGCCTCGACTTCGCTCAGCTGACCGCGGTCACCGGGCTCGTCGCCGGCGTCATCACGATCCTCTTCGGGGTCGTCGCCAGGCTGCCCTTCGGTCTCGCCGCGGGCCTGGGGATGAACAGCTTCCTCGCCGTGTCCGTCGTCCAGGAGGTCACCTGGGCGGATGCGATGGGCCTTGTGGTCATCAACGGCATCATCATCGTCGTCCTCGGCGCCACGGGCATCCGCACCGCGATCTTCAACGCCGTCCCGCACGCGCTGAAGATCGCCATCACGGTGGGCATCGGACTCTTCATCGCCTTCATCGGCTTCGTCAACGCCGGGTTCGTCACCCGCACCCCGGCCGGACCTCCCGTCCAGCTGGGCCAGGACGGATCGATCGGCTCCCTGCCGACCCTGGTCTTCGTCTTCGCCCTCGTCCTCATCGGCATCCTCGTGGCACGGCGGATTCCCGGCGGCATCCTCATCGGCATCATCGTGGCCACGATCGCCGCGATCATCATCCAGGCCTTCGCGAAGCTCGGCACCGTCGGCGACCCGGTCGACCCGGACCCGCTGGGCTGGAACCTCGCCGCTCCGGAATTCCCGCAGCAGGTCATCGCCCTTCCCGACTTCGGTCTCATCGGCTCCTTCGACCTCATCGGCGGATTCCAGCACATCGGCGTCCTCGCGGCCACGATGCTCGTGTTCACCCTCGTGTTCACGAACTTCTTCGACGCCATGGGGTCGATGACCGGACTGGCCCGCAGCGCCGGACTGCAGACCGATGACGGAATGTTCCCGCGCATCCGCGGAGCCTTCATCGTCGAAGGTCTCGGCGCGGTCTTCGGCGGAGCCGCCTCGGGATCGTCGAACACGGTCTTCGTCGACTCCGCAGCGGGAATCGCCGAGGGGGCACGCACGGGGCTCGCCGCCTGCATCACCGGTGTGCTGTTCCTGCTGTCGATGTTCTTCTCACCGCTCATCGCCGTCATCCCGATGGAAGCCGGAGCCGCCGCGCTCGTCGTCGTCGGCGCCATGATGGTCACGCAGATCCGCGAGATCGACATGACCGACTTCCGCACCTCGCTGCCGGTCTTCCTCACCATGGTGACGATGCCGCTGACCTATTCGATCGCCAACGGAATCGGCGTCGGATTCATCTCCTGGGCGCTCATCCACGCCATGAGCAACCGTGCCCGCCAGGTCCACTGGCTGCTGTGGGTCGTCTCGGCCGGTTTCGTCCTGTACTTCGTTCGCGGCCCGATTTCGGCTATCTTGGGAACATGAGACAAATGGTTGGACACTCAGCTTGGGGAAAGGGTCAGATCGCCCACGGGGCTTGACCTGCGGGGACGCATGAGTCCCCGATTCCACGTTCTTCTGCGCTGTTCGCATGGATAACCAGAAGCTCGAAGAACGAAGCACATTGTTCCAACCATGCACTGTGCGCCTCAGTGAAGAGGCGCGGGAGGTGTGAAGTGCGATGTCCGCAGCGACAACGGACCAGTCAACTGCCGAAGTGACAATCAACGGGACCGTCCGCGAATTCGACGGCCCACCCCATACGAATGCGCTGGACTTCCTGCGCGGTCAGGGTCTGACCGGAGCGAAGGAAGGCTGCGCCGAAGGCGAATGCGGGGCCTGCGCGATCATGGTCGCCCGCCCCGACGAATCCGGCGGAACCCGCTGGACGTCAGTGAACTCCTGCCTGCTGCCGGCGGCAGCCCTCGACGGGGGAGAGGTCGTGACCTCCGAAGGTCTGGCCGACGGAGACACCGTCCACCCCGTCCAGGAAGAGATGGCCGTGCGCGGCGGATCCCAGTGCGGATACTGCACCCCCGGTTTCATCTCCTCGATGGCCGCCGAATACTACCGCCCCGATCGCTGCGAGAACGGCTTCGACCTCCACTCCCTGTCGGGCAACCTGTGCCGCTGCACCGGCTACCGTCCCATCCGCGACGCCGCGAACGCTCTCGGACAGCCCACCGCCGACGATGCGCTGGCCGCCCGCCGTGACCGCCCGGCACCGGCCCCCGTGGCCACCGATTATCAGCGGGCCGACACCGCCACGGGCCGGATCGGACGCTACCGTCGTCCCGCCACCCTCGCCGAGGCGACCTCCATCCTGAGTCAGGATCCCGAGGTCACCGTCGTGGCCGGGGCCACCGACTGGGGCGTCGAGGTCAACATCAAGGGAGCGCGCGCCAAGAACATCCTCGCCGTCGACCGGCTCGAGGAGATGCGCGGAATCCGCCGCACCGAATCGTTCGTCGAACTCGGTGCCTCCCGCACCCTGTCCGAACTCGAACGCGAACTCTCCGGCAGCATTCCGCTGCTGGGCAAACTGTTCCCGCAGTTCGCCTCCCGCCTCATCCGCAACGGGGCGACGATCGGCGGCAACCTCGGCACCGGTTCGCCCATCGGCGACACCCCGCCGGCCCTGCTGGCCCTCGAAGCCGAACTCGTGCTCACCTCGGTGCGCGGGTCCCGGACCGTGGCGCTGGCCGACTACTTCACCGGATACCGGCAGACGGTGCGGGCCTCCGATGAGCTCATCACCGCCATCCGCATCCCGCTGCCGCTGTCTCCGCTGACGTCGTTCCAGAAGATCGCCAAACGCCGCTTCGATGACATCTCCTCGGTGGCGATCGGCTACGCCGTCGACATCCGCGACGGAATGATCGCCAAGGCCCGGATCGGCCTCGGCGGAGTCGCGGCCACCCCGCTGCGCGCCACCGCCACCGAAGCCCTCCTCGAAGGCCGACCGTGGAGCCTGGAGACCGTGCATGCGGCGGCCGAGACCCTCGCCGCCGAAGGCACCCCGATGGACGACCACCGAGCAAGTGCGAAATACCGGACCGCGATGCTGCGGTCCTCCCTCGAACGCTTCTACGCCGAGCAGCTCGGCCACCCGGCCGTGACCAGCAAGGAGGTCCAGTGATGAGCCAGCTCTCCCAGCGCCCCGCCGACCCGGTCGTCGGCGAACGCCACCACCACGAAAGCGCCTTCGGCCACGTCACCGGAACCGCGCTCTACACCGATGACCTCATCGGCCGCCTCACCGGCGTCCTCCACGCCTTCCCCGTGCAGTCGACGACCGCGCACGGCCGCCTCGGCGCCATCGACGTCGCACCCGCCTATGCGGTGCCCGGCGTCGTCAAGGTCATCACCGCCGCCGACATCCCCGGTGTCAACGACCAGGGCGTCAAACACGATGAGCCGATGCTGCCGGTCGACGAGATCATGTTCTTCGGCCAGCCCCTGGCCTGGGTCCTCGCCGAGGATCTCGAGGCCGCGAAGGAAGGCGCTGCAGCAGTCACCGCCGAGGTCGAGGAGATGCCGTCGCTGGTGACCGTGCGAGATGCGATCGCCGCCGACAGCTACCACGGCACAACCCTGTCGATCGACAAGGGCGAAGTCGACTCCGCGTTCGCCGACGCCGCTCATGTCTTCGAAGGCGAATTCGAGTTCGCCGGTCAGGAGCACTTCTACCTCGAAACGCAGGCCTGCCTGGCTCATGTGGACGAGAACGAACAGGTCTTCATCCAGTCCTCGACCCAGCACCCCACCGAGACTCAGGACATCGTCTCCCACGTCCTCGGAGTCCCCGCCCACGAGGTGACCGTGCAGTGCCTGCGCATGGGCGGCGGCTTCGGCGGCAAGGAGATGCAGCCCCACGGCTACGCCGCCCTGGCCGCGCTCGGTGCGAAGCTGACCGGCAGGCCCGTGCGACTGCGGCTCGACCGCACCCGCGATATCACCATGACCGGCAAACGACACGGCTTCCACTCGTCGTGGAAGATCGGATTCACCGAGGAGGGGAAGATCCTCGCCCTCGATGCGACACTGACCGCCGACGGCGGGTGGAGCCTCGACCTGTCCGAACCCGTGCTCACCCGCGCGATGTGCCATATCGACAACGCCTACTGGGTGCCCAACATCCGAGTCACCGGCCGCATCGCCAAATGCAACAAGACCTCGCAGACGGCCTTCCGCGGTTTCGGCGGCCCGCAGGGCATGCTCGTCATGGAGGACATCATCGGACGTGTCGCCCCGCAGCTGGGACTCAGCGCCCGGGAGCTGCGGCGCCGGAACTTCTACGCCGACGGCCAGGACACTCCCTACTATCAGCCGGTGCGCCACCCCGAGCGGATCGAAGCGTGCTGGGATCAGCTCATCTCCCAATCCGATCTGGAGGCCCGCGAAGCCGAGATCGAGGCGTTCAACTCGAGCCACGAGCACATCAAGCGG
Organism: Brevibacterium sp. VCM10; assembly: GCF_000583215.1. NCBI lineage: Bacteria > Bacillati > Actinomycetota > Actinomycetes > Micrococcales > Brevibacteriaceae > Brevibacterium > Brevibacterium sp. VCM10. The sequence continues at coordinate 3,201 of NZ_JAJB01000010.1, read as the reverse complement.
GGGCTGGCGATCACTCCGGTGAAGTTCGGGATCTCGTTCAACCTCACCGCCTTCAACCAGGGCGGGGCGCTCGTGCTCGTGTACAAGGACGGCTCCGTCCTCGTCACCCACGGCGGCACCGAAATGGGCCAGGGCCTGCACCAGAAGATGCTGCAGGTCGCGGCCACCACCCTCGGCGTGCCCCTGTCGACGGTGCGCCTGGCGCCGACCCGCACGGACAAGGTGCCCAACACCTCGGCGACGGCGGCGAGCTCCGGATCCGACCTCAACGGCGGAGCGGTGAAGAACGCCTGCGACCAGATCCTCGACCGGCTGCGACAGGTCGCCGCGGGCATCCTCGGTGCTCCTGCGCACGAAGTCGAGATCTCACGGGGGATCGTCTCCGCGCTGTCCTCACCGAAGACGGTGACCTGGGAAGAGCTGATCAACACCGCGTACTTCCAGCGCATCCAACTCTCGGCCTCCGGCTTCTACCGCACAGAGGGCCTGCACTGGAACCTCTCGCAGATGCGCGGGGAGCCGTTCAAGTACTTCGCCTACGGGGCGGCGGTGTCCGAGGTCGAAGTCAACCGCTTCGACGGCTCCTACACCCTGCGTCGCGTCGACATCGTCCACGACGTCGGGGACTCCCTGTCACCGCTGCTCGACCTCGGACAGATCGAGGGCGGCTTCATCCAGGGCGCCGGCTGGCTGACGCTGGAAGATCTGCGCTGGGACGAATCGGACAAGCCGAGTCGGGGACGTCTGGCCACTCAGGCGGCGAGCACGTACAAGATCCCGAGCTTCTCCGAAGTCCCCGAGGTCTTCAACGTCACCTTCCTCGACAAGGCACACGAAGAGGGAGCCGTGTACGGGTCGAAGGCCGTGGGCGAACCCCCACTCATGCTCGCCTTCTCCGTCCGCGAAGCCCTGCGCGAGGCCGTCGGGGCCTTCGCACGACCCGGTCACAGCGTCGACCTCGCCTCTCCGGCCACGCCCGAAGCTGTGTTCTGGGCGATCGAAGAAGCCCGCGGTCAGGGCTCGGGGGCGGCAGCCTCGGCGAGGGAAGGACAACGAGTTCCGTCATGACCTGGATGGACACCGCAGCCGAGCTTCGCGCAGCTCGGGTGCCGGCAGTCCTCATCACTCTCGCCGCGGTGCGTGGGCACGCCCCACGTGAAGCGGGAGCGAAGATGATCGCCACCGCCGATGACCTGTTCGGGACCATCGGCGGGGGCAATCTCGAGATGACGGCCCTCACCCGTGCCCGGGAACTGCTCGCCGAGGGTCAGACGGCCCCGGAGATGCTCACCCTGCGGCTCAACGACAAGGCTCCGGCCAAATACGGTCGCCAATGCTGCGGCGGAGAGGTCACCATGCTCTTCGAACCCCTGCCGGTGCCCGCCTCGGTGGCGATCTTCGGCATCGGCAACATCGGCCTCGAACTCACCCGGATCCTCGCCCGCCACGATCTCGACCTCACCGTGTCCGATTCCCGTCCGGAACAGCTCGAGGCTCTCGACGAGTTGGAGGCGCCGGTGGCGCGGATCCGCCGCGAATTCGCGGTCGTCGGCGAAGAGGTGCTTGAGAGCCTGCCGGCCGGAGCGCACGTGGTCATCATGACCCATGACCATGCCGAAGACCTGCACCTGTGCTCCGCGGCACTGACCCGCGGCGACCTCGGCTCGGTCGGACTCATCGGCTCGAATGCGAAATGGCAGCGCTTCCGCAAGAACCTCGCCGCCGAGGGCTTCGACCTCGAGGCCGTCGACACCATCCGCTGCCCCATCGGACTGCCCGAGCTGCCGGGCAAAGCGCCCGCGACGATCGCCGTGAGCGTCGCCGCGGACCTGCTCGGCCGCATCGGCTGAGCTTCACGCTGACTTCCATCACTGACTTTCACCACTGACTCAAGGAGAACCACTGTGGTCATCTACCGTGCGCGCGTCTTCGATACGCCGGACAACCCATTCACCGGGGGCAGGCTGCGTTCGGCGTCCGATGTCGCCCTCGTCGTCGACGACGGGCTCATCACCTCCCGCACCGATGTCGACACGGCCCGGGCAGCACATCCGGACGCCGAGGTCGTCGACCTCCGCGACGGTGTGCTCATCCCCGGACTCATCGATACGCACGTCCATCTGCCGCAGGTCCGTGCCATCGGCCACCTCGGGCGGCCTCTGCTCGACTGGCTCGACCAGTGCGCCCTGCCCGAAGAGGCGAAACTCGCAGGCCCCGCTTATGCGAAGGCGGTGGCCGGCGAATTCCTCACGGGCCTGATCTCGGCGGGGACCACCTCGGCGATGGTCTTCGGTTCGCACTTCGCGAGCGCCATGGACATCTTCTTCTCCGCCGCTTCAGAGTCGGGGCTGCGGATCACCTCCGGCCTGGTCACCAGTGACCGGAACTTACCCGAGGCGCTGCTCACCGACGTAGAACGCTCGACCGAGGAGAGCCAGGCGCTCATCGACCGGTGGCACAGGAAGGGACGCCTGCGCTACGCGGTGACGCCGCGGTTCTCGTTCTCCGCAGGTCCCGAGCTGCTGGCCGCCGGCGGCCGCCTCGTGGAGGAGAATCCGGGCATCTGGGTGACTTCGCACCTGAACGAGAACGTCGATGAGATCTCCGGAGTCGCGCAGATCCACCCGGAGGCTCGTGACTATCTCGACACCTACGACCGGGCGGGGCTCGTGGGGCGGCGCACCGTGCTCGCGCACAACGTCCACCCGCAGGATCGGGAACTGGCACGCATGGCCGAGGCCGGGGCCGTGGCCGCGCACTGTCCGACCTCGAACTCGGCTCTGGCCAGCGGTTTCTTCCCGCTGCGGAGGCATATCGAGGCAGGCATCCGGGTGGCTTTGGGCTCCGACGTCGGGGCGGGGACCGGATTCAACCTGCTCAAGGAAGGGGTGCAGTCGTACTTCATGCAGCAGCTCGATCCGTCCGGGGGAGTGGCACTGAACTCCGCACATCTGCTCCACCTGGCGACTGCGGCCGGCGCCGAGGCGCTCGAGCTCGACGATGTCGGCGTGCTCAGCGAGGGCAAGCGCTTCGACGCCGTGCTCATCCGCCCGGCCGAGGGGCAGCCCCTGGACGTCGGCATCCGCCACGCCGCCGACGACGGCGACGCCCTGGCGACGATCTTCGCCATGGGAACCCCGGCCGACATCGCGGGCGTCTGGGTCGACGGCACCCGTCTCTGACCCCAATTGCTACCTGACG
>NZ_JAJB01000009.1:0-117619 GCF_000583215.1 Brevibacterium sp. VCM10 | reverse complement strand
GGGACTCGTTCTGTGTTCCTATCGGACGATCAGATGATCACCCGATGGCTCGTCCAGTCGATCAGACGGTCTTGCTCAGGGAGGAGATGATCTCGTTGAGCGTGGCCGAAGGCCGCATGGCGGTTTCGGTCTTCGCGTCGTTCGGGTAGTAGTAGCCTCCCAGATCGACGGGGCTGCCCTGCACCTCGAGGAGCTCGGCCACGATGGCGTCCTCCTTCTCGGTCAGTGCCTTCGCCACGGGGGCGATGGCCTCGGCCAGAGCTTCGTCCGAGGTCTGCTCGGCCAGCTGCTGGGCCCAGTAGAGGGTGAGGTAGAAGTGGCTGCCGCGGTTGTCGATCTCGCCGACCTTGCGCGACGGAGACTTGTTCTCCTCGAGGAACTTGCCGGTTGCGGCGTCGAGGGTGTCGGCCAGCACACCGGCCCGCTCGTTTCCGTGGACGTTGAACTCGTGGCGGAAGGACTCTGCCAGGGCCAGGAACTCACCGAGGGAGTCCCACCGCAGGTGGTTCTCTTCGACGAGCTGCTCGACGTGCTTCGGAGCCGAGCCGCCGGCACCGGTCTCGAACAGTCCGCCGCCCGCGATGAGCGGGACCACGGAGAGCATCTTCGCCGAGGTGCCGAGTTCGAGGATCGGGAACAGGTCCGTGTTGTAGTCGCGGAGCACGTTGCCGGTCACCGAGATGGTGTCCTTGCCCTCACGGATGCGGTCGATGGAGAACTGAGTGGCCTCCACCGGGTTCATGATGCGGATGTCCAGGCCCTCGGTGTCGTGGTCACGCAGGTACTCCTCGACCTTCGCCTTGATGTTGCGGTCGTGGGCGCGGGTCTCGTCGAGCCAGAACACGGCCGGGGTCTCGGACAGGCGGGCACGGGTGACGGCGAGCTTGACCCAGTCGCGGACGGGGATGTCCTTCGTCTGGCAGGCGCGCCAGATGTCACCGGCGGCGACCTCGTGGCTCATGAGCACGTCGCCGGCGGAGTTGACGACCTCGACGGTGCCGGCCTCCCGGATCTCGAAGGTCTTGTCATGGCTGCCGTACTCTTCGGCCTTCTGGGCCATGAGACCGACATTGGGCACGGTGCCCATGGTCCGCGGGTCGAACGCGCCCTTGGCCTGGCAGTCCTCGATGACGGTCTGGTAGACGCCGGCGTAGGAGGAGTCGGGGATGACGGCCAGGGTGTCCTGGGTCTGGTCGTCCTTGTTCCACATCTTGCCGCCGACGCGGATCATCGCGGGCATGGAGGCATCGACGATGACGTCGGAGGGCACGTGGAGGTTCGTGATGCCCTTGTGCGAGTTGACCATGGCCAGGTCGGGCCCGTCTGCCAGCCCCTTCTCGATTCCGGCCTTGACTCCGGCTGCTGCGTCGGCGGGCAGGGTGTCGAGTCCGGCGAGGATGGCGGCCAGTCCGTTGTCGGAGGTCAGCCCCGCCTCGGCGAGGACGTCACCGTATTCGGCGAAGACGTCGGGGAAGAAGGCTTCGATGACCTTGCCGAAGAGGATGGGGTCGGAGACCTTCATCATCGTGGCCTTGAGGTGGACGGAGAAGAGGACGCCGTCGGCCTTGGCCGCGGCGATCTGGTCCTTGACGAATTCGTCGAGGGCTGCGGCGTTCATCTTCGTCGAGTCGACGATCTCGCCGGCCAGAACGGGCAGGGACTCCTTGAGGACCGTCGTCTCTCCGGCGGCGGTGCGCAGGCGGATCGACAGGGTGTCATCGGCCTCGATGACCACGGACTTCTCGTTGTCGCGGAAGTCTCCCGATCCCATGGTGGCGACGCGGGTCTTCGAGTCCTTCGACCATTCGCCCATCGAATGCGGGTGGGCCTTGGCGAAGTTCTTCACGGCCTGCGGAGCGCGACGGTCGGAGTTGCCCTCGCGCAGCACCGGGTTGACGGCCGAGCCCTTGACCTTGTCGTAGCGTGCCCGAACGTCCTTCTCCTCATCGGTCGAAGGCTCTTCCGGGTAGGCGGGCAGGTCGTAGCCCTGGGACTGCAGTTCGGTGATCGCCGCCTTCAGCTGCGGAACGGATGCCGAGATGTTGGGCAGCTTGATGATGTTGGCATCGGGGGTCTTGGCGAGATCCCCCAGCTCCGCGAGTGCGTCGCCGACCTGCTGGTCCTTAGGCAGACGGTCGTTGAACTGGGCCAGCACGCGTGCGGCGAGAGAGATGTCCCTGGTCTCAACCTCGACACCGGCCGACGTGGCGAAGGCTTCGATGATCGGTTTGAGCGAATACGTCGCCAGAAGCGGCGCTTCATCCGTGCGCGTGTAAATGATTTTAGCCATAGTTAAGGACCACTCCGCATCTTCTTGGGGTTTATCGCCCTCCATCCTACCTTCTGGGCCATTTCGGTAGGCGGGCCAGTCCGATGACGGTGCTCACATCTGACGGTGGCACCCGGTAGTCTTCTGTGTCGGCACGGACAACAGAAAGAGGACGACAGTGGCCAAACTCTACTTCCGGTACGGGGCGATGAATTCCGGCAAGTCGACCGCTCTTCTGCAGGCGGCCTTCAACTACGAGGAACGCGGCCAGCGCGTGCTGCTGGCCAAGCCGCTGATCGACACCAAGGGCGCATCGCAGATCGTGTCCCGATTGGGCGTGACCCGTGAGGTCGACTTCGTCATCCCCGCCGACGGTGACGTCGAGCGGATCTACGCCGAACATGCCGACTATGTCGACCACGATGCCCTCATCGAGTCCATCGATGCCCCGAAGATCCCGGTCGCGTGTCTGCTCATCGACGAAGCGCAGTTCCTCAGCCCCGTCCAAGTGGATTCGCTCATGCGCATCGCGACCGCCTCCTCGGTGCCGGTGATGTGCTACGGAATCCGCACGGACTTCCAGACGAAGGCGTTCCCCGGTTCGGCCCGACTGCTCGAGATCGCGCACACCCTCGAAGAACTCAAGACGATCTGCCGCTGCGGTCGCAAGGCGATGTTCAACGGCCGCCTCGTCGACGGAGCGTTCATCTTCGATGGCGATCAGGTCGCCATCGACGGCAATTCCGTGACCTATGAGTCGCTGTGCCCGAGCTGTTATCTCGAGTACTCCGGCGGTAGGCTGTCAACGACAGACTCCTGACCGATCCCGACTCAGCTTTCCCGTCGAATCCAGCGCGTCGCCCCCGTCGTCACCAGTCGAAATCCTCTCGCACCTGAAGTTCACAAGGAGCCTCCATGCGCATCGCCGTCCGTGCCTTCAACGACAATCCCGGTTCTCCCGTCATCGTCTTCGGCAACGCTCTGGGCACCAGGATGCCCTTGTGGACGCCCGTGGCCGCACGTCTGGCCGACGATTTCCAGATCTACCTCACCGACCTGCCCGGACACACCGTGACCGCCGGTGATTCCCTCGCCGAGGCGGCCGCCCCGCTGACGGTCGAAGCGCTGGCCTCCGGTGTCGTCGAGTCCCTCGCCGAACTCGGGGTGGAGTCCTTCGCCTACTGCGGGGTCTCGATCTCCGGCGGCGTCGGACTGACCCTGGCGCTCAACCATCCCGATTCACTCACCGGTCTCGTCGCCTGTGCGACGGCCGAGAAGTTCGGCACCCCGGAAACCTGGGACGAACGCATCGCGGAGGTCCGCTCCGACGGCACACGCGGACTTGTCGATGACACCGCCGATCGGTGGTTCGCCGCCGGATTCCTTGGCGAGGACATCGCCACCGGGCACCTCATCCTCTCCGACCTCGCCCTGGTCGATGACGAGGCTTATATCGCTGCCGCCTCGGCGCTGAAGACCTATGACGTGAGCGGGAAGCTCGGCTCGATCACCACCCCGACACTGGTCATGGCCGGCGCCCAGGATCCCGGCTGCACCCCGGAGGCGATGTCGGCGATGGCCGAGCAGATCGAGGGTGCGCACTTCGTCACGATCCCGGACGCCGCACACCTGCCGATGGTCGAACACCCCGACATCGTCGTCGATCACATCCAGGAATTCTGCGGCGGACTGGGCGAGGACACCGGACTCGACTGAGCCTCGAACGCATCACCTGGGGGACCGTCCTCGCTGGTCCGGTATTCGGGATCGCTGTCTGAGCTCGCACGGAACTGGCAGACTGATGGCATGACTGAGCTGTTCGAACCGCTGACGCTGCGCGGCACAGAGATTCCCAATCGCATCTGGCTGGCCCCGATGTGCCAGTACTCCTGCGAAGCCGAAGACGGAATGCCCGGCCCCTGGCATCTCGTCCACCTCGGCGCCCGGGCGCAAGGCGGATTCGGGCTCATCCTCACCGAAGCCTCCGCCGTCGTCCCCGAAGGCCGCATCTCCCCGCAGGATGCCGGGATCTGGAACGACGACCAAGCCGAATCATGGTCGGCCGTCGTCGATTTCGTCCATTCGCAGGGTTCTGTCATCGGCATCCAGCTCGCCCACGCGGGCCGCAAAGCCAGCACCTATCGACCCTTCTCGGGAGAGCCGAAAGGCAGCGTCCCCGAATCCGCGGGCGGATGGCCCACCCTCGGTGCCAGTCCCATCGCCTATCCGCAGCTGGCCGAGCCCGCGGAGATGACGAAGGACGACATCGCCGAGGTGGTCGCCGCCTTCGCAGCTGCCGCCCGCCGTTCGATCGACGCCGGATTCGACCTCGTCGAACTCCACGCGGCCCACGGCTACCTGCTCCATTCCTTCCTGTCGCCGCTGTCGAACCAGCGCAGCGACGAATACGGCGGCGACCTTGCAGGCCGGTCCCGTCTGCTCCACGAGATCTATGCGGCCGTGCGCTCCGAGGTCGGCGAAAACGTGCCGGTGTTCGTGCGCATCTCGGCCAGCGAATGGACCGAGGGCGGTTTCGACGTCGCCGAAGCCGCCGAGGTCAGTCGTGCCCTGTCGGTCGCCGGAGTCGACCTCATCGACGTCTCCTCGGGCGGGAACTATCCGGTGCGGATCCCCATCGGCCCCGGCTACCAGGTGTCCCTGGCCGCGGCGATCCGCGCCGAAGGTGTGCCGACCGGCGCCGTCGGACTCATCACCGATCCGAAGCAGGCCGAGACCATTCTCAGCACGGGACAGGCCGATGCGATCTTCATGGCCCGAGCCGCTCTGCGCGAACCCTCGTGGCCGCAGCGTGCCGCCCACGTCCTCGGAGTCGAACCCGGACCCTACCCTCCGCAGTACACCCGCGGAGTCTGGTGACCAGTTCCTGAACAGTTCGCAGCATCAGCACAGAATGAGGAGTGTGGAAATGAATACGATCGACACCGAACACGTCGTCATCCGCTCTATCGCGGTATCCGACATGGCCAACAACGTCTACCTGCTCACCGCCAAGGAGACCGGCTCCCAGGTGCTCATCGACGCCGCCGACGACGCCGAGGCGATCACCGAGCTCATCGGCTCGAGCGCACAGGACACGGAAGCCGAACCCACGCTGCGGGCGATCATCACCACCCATCGGCATTGGGATCATATTCGGGCACTGCCGGCCACCTCGGCGAATCATCCGGAAGCGATGACCATCGCCGGAGCCGCGGATGCGGCCGCCATCACCGAGGCCGAAGGAGTGGAGATCGCGCATTCCGTCGACCACCTCGACGTCGGGGACTTCGGCGGCTTCGTCCTCCAGGCGATCGCACTGCGCGGGCACACTCCCGGTTCGATCGCACTGCTTCTGCGCGACGGGGGCCAGACGATCCTGTTCTCCGGTGACTCGCTGTTCCCCGGCGGGCCGGGCAAGACCTGGTCGGCCGAGGACTTCACCTCTCTCATGGACGACCTCGAGGCCCGGGTCTTCGATGAGCTTCCGGACGAGACTCTTGTGCTGCCCGGGCATGGGGACTCGACGACCCTGGGCGACGAGCGTCCGAAACTGGGGGAGTGGCGCGAACGCGGCTGGTGACCCCAGCTCGGTCCTCAGCTCGGCAGCGCCGCGAAGCCGATGAGCGCCCAGGCGATGGCTGACAGACCGACGGCGATGATGCCGATGTTCCAGCGCGTCTCGATGACACGCCGCCCGCCGGGGTTGGCCAGTTCTGCGTCGCTGAGCGACGAATAGCGTTCGAATACGGAATCGACGGCCGGGCTCGGATTCTCGACGAGCCTGCGCATACCGTGCTCATCCTTCTCCCACTTCTTGCCCTTGCCGGACAGCGACCATGAGGCGTACGTCTTCTCGTGGGTGCGCACGCTCAGCCCGAAATGGGTTTCGAAGCCGTCGACGAGGTTCCACGGGATCGTCACGGTCTGCAGCGGATTTACGAGCACGAGCTGCTGTCGGTGCAGCTCGACACGGGGATACCGGTAGAAGACGCAGACCATAGTGCCGACGGCCAGCGGGATGCCCGCAGCGGCGAGGCCGCGCAGAGTGAAGTCGCCGAGGACGATCGACGCCACGCCGAGGGCGCAGAGGCCGGCGACGACGACGAACAGGACGGTCGAACTCGTCGTCCGCACGATCGTCGGCTGAATGTTCCCTGAATGGGGGTCGATCTCACTGTTGGCCACCTGTACATCCTATCCATTGAGACTCGAAGTTTCGTGCATATTTCCCTGGTCTCGAAACGGTAACAATTGTCGAATATGCTCAGTATGCGGACTCGGTCACAGTGCTGATTAGATTAGCTTTGATGCATTCCATGTGAGAAACATGAAAGCGGTCACACTTCCGGCCTGGAAGTGGAATGACCGGAGTGCGCCCCGGACTTGGGGCGCAGGCAAGAGGGTTACTCGCCCTATGACAACAAGGAGAGAACGTGAACAAGCGCTTCCTCGCGGCCGGAGCATCCGTCGCCGCAGCAGCAATGGTGCTCACTGCCTGCACGCCCCCCGGCGGCAACGACGAAGAGGGCGGCTCGGACGACTCGATCATCAACGTCGGATGGAACGAGTCCTTCCGCTCGATGAACACCATGACCGCGAACGGCAATGCGGTGTCCAACGCCATCCTGACCTACATGATGAACGACAACTTCGGGTATTACGACGGAGACCTCGAAGTCCAGGACGGCGCACTCGGATCGGTTGAGCAGGTGTCCGAAGACCCGCTCAAGGTCAAGTACACCTTCAACGACGATGCCAAATGGTCGGACGGCACCCCTGTCGACGCTGCTGACCTCGCCTTGACGTGGGCCGGCACCTCGGCGAACTTCAACACCGTGGAGTCGAACAACGCCGATGACGGCAGCGTCAAGGAGAACGACGCCAAGACCGTCTACTTCGACTCGTCGACCGCCGGTTCGGCACTGATCAAAGACTTCCCCGAGATCTCCGACGACGGCAAGGAGATCACCTTCGAATACTCGAAGCCCTACGCCGACTGGCAGACCGAGTTCGGCATCGGTGCCGACGGCGTCGGTGTGCCCGCCCACATCGTCGCGAAGAAGGCGCTGGGCGTCGACGATGCAGCTGAAGGCAAGCAGGCCATCCTCGACGCGATCAAGGACAAGGACACCGAGGCGCTGTCGAAGATCTCGAACACCTGGAACACCGGATTCGACTTCACCTCGATGCCCGATGACGAGGACCTCCTCGTCCACTCGGGCCCGTACAAGATGACGGACTTCGTCGAAGGCCAGTACGTCACCCTCGAACTCGACGACAACTACTCCGGCCCGCTCAAGCCGAAGGTGAACACGGTGACCGTCCGTTACAACGGCGACCCGATGGCCATGGTCCAGGCGATCGAGAACGGCGAGGTCGACGTCACGCAGCCGCAGGCCACAGCGGACGTGCTCTCGGCTGCCGAAGGCCTTGACGGGGTGACCGTCGACGCCGCTGACGGTGCGACCTACGAACACGTCGACTTCACCTTCGACAACAAAGGATCCTTCGACCCGGCCTCCTACGGGGGCGATGAGGACACGGCGAAGAAGGTCCGTCAGGCCTTCCTCAAGACGGTGCCTCGTCAGGACATCGTCGACAAGATCATCAAGCCGCTCAATGAGAACGCTCAGGTCCGCGATTCCTTCACCCAGGCGCCGGGCTCGCCGATGTACGACGGGATCGTCGAAGGCAACGGTATGAAGGATCTCGAGAGCGTCGACATCGACGGGGCGAAGAAGCTGCTCGAAGACGCCGGAGTCGACAGCCCGAGCGTCCGCGTGATGTACGACAACACGAACTCCCGTCGTCAGCAGGAGTTCCAGCTGATCAAGGAATCGGCCGAGAAGGCCGGCTTCAAGATGAAGGACGTCGGAGACGTCAACTGGGGCACCCGCCTCGGCGACGGCACCTACGACGTCTCGCTGTTCGGGTGGCAGTCGGAGGGCACCGGAGTCACGGAGTCCGATGCGAACTACCGCACCGGTGCTCAGAACAACTACGGTGGCTACTCGAACGAGAAGACCGACAAGATCCTCGACAAGCTGCTGGTGTCGTCTGAGGACGAGCAGGAGGATCTGTCGACCCAGCTCGAGAAGCAGCTGACCGAGGATGCCTTCGGTGCGCCGATCTTCCAGTTCCCCGAACTGACGATCTACCGCGACAGCATCAGCAATGTGAAGTCGACCTCGGTGTCGCCGACGATGTTCTGGAACTACTGGGAGTGGGAAGTCAACTGATCCGCACCTCGTTGCGGTCGGTTCTTCTCCACCCCAGCTGCTGTGGGGATCACTGTGTGATCCCCACAGCAGCGTTTTCGGAAGATTGAAACGGAAGCCCCCACTATGATCAGATTCATCCTCAGACGACTCCTGTCGACCGCACTCGTGCTGCTCGTCGTCACCTTCGTCCTCTACCTCCTCCTCAACGTCGCCCTGGACTTCTTCTGGGATCTGCGGTCGAGCACCTCACCGAACATCGAAGCGCTCTATGAGTCCCGTCGTCGGCTCCTCGACCTCGACACCCCTGCGGTCGTGCGGTACTTCAAATGGCTCGCGGGTGCGGGTGGCTGCCTCGTCGGGCAATGCGATCTCGGCATCGCGTGGAAGTCCGGTCAGGAAGTCACCGATCAGCTGCAGGGCGCGATCGTCAACACGGTCAAGCTCATCACCGCTGCGACCCTGGTCGCCATCATCCTCGGCGTCGCCGTCGGCATGATCTCGGCGATCCGTCAGTATTCGGGTTTCGACTACTTCATCACCTTCGTCTCGTTCCTCCTCTACTCGCTGCCCGTGTTCTGGGTCGCGGTTCTGCTCAAGCAGTACGGAGCGATCGACATCAACAACTTCATCAACGATCCGACGCTGAGCTCGTGGTGGCCGATCATCATCGCCTGTCTGGGCATGGGGCTGTTCTGGATGGGGGCATTCGGCGGCAGCGGGAGACGTCGCGTCATCACCTTCGCCACCGCCGCCGTCGTCACCTTCGCCACGGTCTACTACATCCTCGCCAGCGGATGGCTGCAGGAGCCGAGCATCGGCATCGTCGGCATCATCGTCATCGGCTTCGGTGCGGCCGTGGTCATGACCTTCCTGTCGACCGGTCTGCGCAATCGGCGGGTCCTCTATGCGACCCTGACCACCGCGGCCATCGGCGCACTGCTCTACATGCCGCTGCAGTACCTCTTCTACTACGTGGAGATGAACTGGCTGTGGATGTTCGGCCTGTTCGTCGTCGCGATCGGCGTCGCCCTCGCAGTCGGACTCGCGTTCCGCGGACCAGATCCCTGGGACACCGTGCGCACGACCAGTTTCACCGCCGCCATCATCGCTGTCCTCATCTTCGCCGACAGGGTGCTGCAAGGATGGCGGGAGTACTCCGATCATCCCGCTATCAACAATCGACCGATCGCGACGATCGGCGCGGCCACACCCAATGTCGACGGCGACTTCTGGATCAGCAACCTCGACAACTTCACCCACTTGCTGCTGCCGTCGATCGCGCTGATCCTCATCTCGTTCGCCTCCTACACCCGCTACACCCGCGGATCCATGCTCGAAGTGATGGGTCAGGACTACATCCGCACGGCGCGCGCAAAGGGTCTCAACGAGCGCACGGTGATCATGCGACATGCCCTGCGCAATGCGCTGCTGCCGCTGGCGTCCATCGTTCCCGTCGACATCATCACGATGATCGGCGGCGCCGTCATCACGGAGACGATCTTCGGCTGGAACGGTATGGGCAAGCTCTTCATCGATTCGATGCGGCAGTCCGAACTCGATCCGATCATGGCGTACATCGTCATCACGGGTCTGCTCGCCATCATCGCCAACCTGGTCGCGGACTTCCTCTATGCCGTCCTCGACCCGAGAATCCGAGTGAACGCATGAGTACCAACAACGACAAGCAACAGGCAGACGTCCTCGATGAGGTCGGCGACAACGCCATCGAAGCCAAGGAGACCGAAGGTCTGTCCCAGGGGCGGATAGTTCTGCGCAAGTTCTTCCGGCACAAGGGCGCCATCATCGGGCTTGTGGTCTTCGCCGCGGTCGCAGTCTTCTCCTACAGCGCCCTCGGCGTCGGCCCCATCCCCGGATGGTGGGTCCACAGCCACACCGCATCGGGGACCGTCGTCAACCCCGGGGGCGCACCGACCTGGACGACGTCGAACATCTTCAGCCCCGGATCGCATCCGTTCGGACAGGACGAGATCGGCCGCGACAACTTCGCGCGGGTGATGAAGGGCACGCAGATCTCCATCATGGTGATGCTCATCATCGGAGCCGTCTCACTGGTGATCGGGACGCTCGTCGGCGCGCTGGCCGGCTACTACCGCGGATGGGTCGACTCCATCCTCATGCGCGTCACCGACGGTGTGATCATTCTGCCGACGATCGTCGTCGGCGCCATCCTCGGCAAGCTCGTCTCGGGCACCGGCGGTGCGATGCTCGGTGTCGTCCTCGGCGGTGTGCTGTGGACCGGGCTGGCACGTCTCGTCCGCGGTGACTTCATGTCGCTGCGCGAACGCGAGTTCGTCGATTCGGCACGTGTGGCCGGAGCAAGCGACTTCCGGATCATGTTCAAGCACATGCTGCCGAACGCGATGGGTGTCATCATCGTCAATACGACTCTGCTGATGAGCCAGGCCATCGTCCTCGAAGCGGCGCTGAGCTTCCTCGGCTTCGGAATTCAGCCGCCGGACATCTCGCTGGGCCGACTCATCAGCGATTACCAGACCGCCTTCGCCACTCGTCCGTGGCTGTTCTGGTGGCCGGGCCTGTTCATCATCGTCATCGCTCTGTGTGTGAACTTCATCGGTGACGGTCTGCGCGATGCGTTCGACCCGCGGATGAAGACCATCCCGAGCTGGAGGAAGATGAAGAAGGCCGAGCGCATGGCGCAGAAAGGGGCGAAGTGATGGCTGAGAAGACAGCAGATGCCCGATCGCAGTCGGAGAACGGGTCCCCGATCCTCGAGGTCGACGACCTCGGAGTGAATTTCTGGGTCGGCGACGAATGGTGGATGGCCGCCGAGCACCTCACCTATACCGTGAATGCGGGCGAGGTCCTTGCGATCGTCGGGGAATCCGGATCGGGCAAGTCGCAGTCGAGCATGTCGCTGCTCGGTCTGCTGCCGAGCAACGGCCGCGCCACCGGTTCGGCCAAGTTGGGCGGCACCCAGCTCATCGGTATGCCACCGGAGCACATGCAGAAGGTCAGGGGCAACGAGATCTCCGTGATCTTCCAGGAGCCGATGACCGCGCTCAACCCGGTCTACACCGCTGGCTTCCAGATCATGGAGACGCTGCGCGTCCACCTCGAGATCGGGCCCAACGAGGCGAAGGAACGGGCACTCGAGCTCATGCGCCTCGTCGAGATCCCGGACCCCGAGGACCGGTTCCACTCGTTCCCGCACCAGCTCTCAGGAGGTCAGCGCCAGCGCATCATGATCGCGCAGGCTCTGGCCTGTCAGCCCAAGCTGCTCATCGCCGACGAGCCGACCACCGCGCTCGACGTGACGGTGCAGGCCGAGATCCTCAAGCTCATGCGGGACCTGAAGTCGAAGCTCGACGCCGGAATCATCCTGATCACGCATGACATGGGAGTGGTGGCCGATATGGCCGACCGGATCATCGTCATGCGAGCGGGAAAGGTCGTCGAAACCGGGACGGCGGAGGAGATCTTCTACGACCCGCAGCACGCTTACACCAAGCAGCTCCTCGACGCGGTGCCGCACCTCGGTGCCGGAGAAGACGGTGCGGTGTTCGGCTCGAGTCTCGACGATGTCGGGGCCACCGCCTTCGGACGCCGCGGTGCTGACGAGACCGATCCCCACCACGACGGTTCCCGCGATTCGCTGGATGCCACGCATGCGGGTTCGGCGACCGTGGCAGAAGGGGGTGCGAACCGCACGAACGATCTGGACTCCGAATCCCGGGAGCTCGCCGAGGCGGGTCGGGACGATCACCGCATCGAAATGGACTCGACAGAGACCTACTACCATCCCGGTTCGCAGGCGGACTTCTCGAAGCCGTCGGCGCTGCAGCTGCGCGACGCCGCGATCGAGTATCCGGCATCGGGGCGGAAGAAGGCCTTCCGCGCCGCGCACCACATCAATCTGATGATCGCCCCGGGAGAGGTCGTGGGACTGGTGGGGGAGTCGGGGTCGGGCAAGACCACGATCGGGCGAGCTGCTCTCGGGCTGCTGCCCACGGTCGAAGGCGACTTGGTCGTCAACGGCACGAGCATCAAGGGGCTGAGCAACAGGCAGATGCGTCCCCTGCGCAAAGAGGTCGGGATCGTCTTCCAGGATCCCGGCTCCTCGCTCAACCCGCGTCTGCCCGTCGGCGAGTCGATCGGCGAACCTCTGTATCTCCACGAGGGGATGAAAGGTCCGGAGCTGAGCAAACGGGTCGAGGGGCTGCTGACCGCAGTCGAACTGCCGACCTCGATGCGCAACCGCTATCCGCATGAGCTCTCCGGCGGTCAGCGTCAGCGCATCGGCATTGCCCGCGCCCTGACACTGCGTCCGAAGCTGCTCATCGCCGATGAGCCCACCTCGGCGCTCGACGTGTCCGTGCAGGCGAAGGTCCTCGACCTGTTCGAAGGTCTGCAGAAGGAATACGGCTTCGCGTGTCTGTTCATCAGCCACGACCTGGCCGTGGTCGAACGCATCGCCGAGCGCATCGCGGTGATGCGCCACGGCTACCTCGTCGAGATCGGCAAGTCCTCACAGGTCGTGTCCAATCCGGTCCACCCGTATACACAGCGTCTGCTGTCTGCGGTCCCGGTGCCGGACCCGAAGGAGCAGCGCAAGCGCCGCGAGGCCCGCGATGCGGTCCTGGCGGCCACGATGAACGCCTGAGTCCGACCGAACTGACGGCCACCTGCACGCGAGAGCGTGCAGGTGGCCGTATAATTGTCTGTTGGGTCCGGGCTGGACCGATCTCTCTATCTCAAAAAGGTTCTTGATGACTGAAGCCATCACACGACGGGACAACCGCCGAAACGTAGCAATCGTCGCACACGTCGACCACGGCAAGACCACGCTGGTCGATGCCATGCTCCGGCAGACCGGTGTGTTCAGCGAACACGGCGACTTCGCCGAACGCGTCATGGATTCAGGCGACCTCGAACGCGAGAAGGGCATCACCATTCTCGCGAAGAACACCTCCGTCCTCTACAACGGCCCCTCGGCCGGCGATGACCCCATCGTCATCAACGTCATCGACACTCCGGGCCACGCCGACTTCGGCGGAGAGGTCGAACGCGGACTGTCCATGGTCGACGGCGTCGTCCTCCTCGTCGACGCATCGGAAGGTCCGCTGCCGCAGACCCGCTTCGTCCTGCGCAAGACGCTGGCCGCGAAGCTGCCCGTCATCCTCGTGATCAACAAGACCGACCGGGCCGACGCCCGCATCGACGGAGTCGTCGAGGAAGCCCAGGACCTGCTCCTGGGACTGGCCTCCGACCTCGCCGACGAAGTGCCCGACCTCGATGTCGACTCCGTTCTCGACGTGCCCGTCGTCTTCGCCGCCGCGAAGGCAGGTGCCGCCTCCCTCGAACAGCCCGCCGATGGAGCGGTCCCGGACAACCCCGACCTCGAGCCGCTGTTCAAGACGATCCTCGAGACGATCCCGGCACCGGAGATCAACTCGGACGGCATCCTCCAGGCGCATGTCACGAACCTCGACGCCTCACCGTTCCTCGGCCGTCTGGCGCTGCTGCGCATCTTCGGCGGCACCCTGAAGAAGGGGCAGCAGGTCGCCTGGGCCCGCGGTGACGAGATCAGCTCGGTGAAGATCACCGAACTGCTCGAAACTCAGGGCCTCGACCGCGTGCCCGCCACCGAGGCTTCGGCAGGTGACATCGTCGCCGTCGCCGGCATTCCCGACATCATGATCGGTGACACGCTCACCGACATCGACAACCCGAAGCCGATGCCGGCGATCGTCATCGACGATCCGGCGATCTCGATGACCGTGGGCATCAACACCTCCCCGCTGGCCGGCCGTGAGAAGAACACGAAGGTCACCGCCCGCATGGTCAAGGACCGCCTCGACCAGGAGCTCGTCGGCAACGTCTCGCTCAAGGTGGTTCCGACCGAACGCCCTGACGCCTGGGAGGTCCAGGGGCGCGGTGAGCTGGCTCTGGCCATCCTCGTCGAGCAGATGCGCCGTGAAGGATTCGAGCTCACGGTCGGCAAACCTCAGGTCGTGACGAAGCAGGTCGACGGCAAGGTCCACGAACCCTTCGAAGAGCTCACGGTCGACGTGCCGGAGGACTACCTCGGCGCCGTGACCCAGCTGCTGGCTGCCCGCAAGGGCGTCATGTCGACGATGACGAACCACGGCACCGGCTGGGTGCGGATGGAGTTCAAGGTTCCCGCCCGCGGCCTCATCGGCTTCCGCACTCGGTTCCTCACCGAGACCCGCGGCACCGGAATCGCGAACACGATCTCGGCCGGATACGGACCGTGGGCCGGCAACATCGAGTTCCGCATCAACGGCTCTCTCGTGGCCGACCGTGCCGGATCCGTGACCCCGTATGCGATGATCAACCTGCAGGACCGCGGCACCTTCTTCGTCGAACCGACCTCCGAGGTCTATGAGGGCCAGATCGTGGGCGAGAACTCCCGCGCCGACGACATGGACGTCAACATCACGAAGGAGAAGAAGCTGACGAACATGCGTTCGGCATCGGCGGACAGCTTCGAGAACCTCACCCCGCCGCGCAAGCTGACCCTCGAGGAGAGCCTCGAATTCGCCCGTGAGGACGAATGCGTCGAGGTCACCCCGGGTGCCATCCGCATCCGCAAGGTCGAACTCGATCAGAAGGAACGCGCCAAGCTCTACGCGAAGCTGCGTCGCCAGAACGCCTGAGCCGGAATCCTTGATCCGGCAACACCGAATGACCTCGAGCACCCAGGAACCAATGACTGTTACGCCACGCGTCCTCCTCGTGCACGCTCATCCCGACGATGAGACGATCACGACGGGCGGCACGATCGCCGCGTTGGTCTCCGAAGGTGCCGAGGTCATGGTGCTCACCGCCACTCGCGGCGAGGGCGGCGAGGTCATCCCGGCAGAGCTGAAGCAGCTCGAGGGTGACCGTGCCGGTCTCGCCCGGGTCCGCGAGCAGGAGATCGCCGAGGCGATGCGCGCCCTCGGGGTGCGCATGCACACCTTCCTCGGCGGGACCACGCGCACCTTCGAAGATTCGGGCATGGAATGGGGACCGGACGGGCACGCCCGACCAGCGGCATCGATGACCGACAACGCACTGTGCGCAGCTGATATCACGACCGTGGCCCGACACATCGCCGCCGTCATCGATGCCTTCGAACCGCATGCGGTCATCACCTACGCCGCCAACGGGGGCTACGGCCACCCCGATCATGTGCGCGTGCACGAGGCCACGAGTCTGGCCGTCGACCTCGCCGAGTGGCGGGCCGGTCGGCTCCTATGCGTCGATACCCCCACCGAGGTGGCCCGCCGTTCGTTCGACCCCGACCAGGACGGGTTCGCCGCCACAGGTTTCGTCGCCGCCGAGACGATCCCCGCCAAACCTCCGGTCGGGCAGATCGTCGTCGACCAGGACGTCGCCTCGGTGCTGCCGTCCAAACGGGCGGCACTCGCGGCCCATCGCACCCAGGTGAGCGTGTCCGGCGGCTTCTTCGCCCTGTCGAACGGTGTCGGCCAGAAGATCGGCGATCGCGAATACTTCTCGATCGGTGCAGGGACTCCGATCCCGTCCGAGATGCTGACCGCCGGACCGGCCCCGCACGTGCTCACCGGACTCGACATCGCCGCGGTCGACGCCCAGGAGAGCGCGGCAGCGGCCGCGCCTGCCCGACGTCGTCGCGAGCCGCGGAAGCCCGGAATCGTCGCCTACCTCCACGCTGCCGTCCTCGGACTGCTCATCGCCTTCCTCGGCACCATGCAGCACCTCAACGTCACTGTCGTCGATGTCGGTGCGACCCCGATCATCGTGCCGTGGGGACTCGCGCTGGCGCTGGCCCTGGCCGCGGCGGGCCTGTGGCACCTGAAGACGATGTACCGCAGCAGCGCCCCGATGCTTCTGGCTGCCGTCATCATCGCCGTGCTGTCCTTCGTCTTCGGCCAGCCGAAATGGCTGCCCGGCGCCGATATGATCGTCACCGGTCTGCTGCGTTCCGTTGTGTGGCTGCTCGGACCGATGGTCCTGGCCGCTGTCTTCTCCTTCATCAACGTGCGCCGGCGCGATCGCACTCGCTAGACTCGTCCGAACCGCAGCGAATCAGTCGATATCGACACCCTCGGGAGAATGATGCCGACCAACACCTTGTCCGATGGACCTTCGAACCCCGGCGGGCCCGACCCGTCCCGCAGGGATGCCCGGACGAAGAAGATCTGGCCCTTCATTCTCCTGGCCGTTCTCGTGCTTGCCGCCATCTATGTGGTGATCGGCTTCTTCAGCGGACGTGTGCTGGCACCGGGGACGACCGTGGCCGGAGTCGACATCGGGGGAAAGTCCGCGACGGAAGCCGAGAACACCCTGCGCAATGATCTGGGCGATGACGCAGAGAAGAGCATCGTCTTCAAGGCGGGCGAGCCGACCGCGGAGCTCGACCCGGAGGAGGCCGGAATCACCGTCGACACAGAAGCCACCGTCGATCGCGTCACCGGCTTCAGCCTCGATCCCACCGTCATCTGGCACCGGCTCTTCGGTGATGACGACGTCGACCCCGTCATCAAGGTCGATGAGGAGAAGTTCGACAAGGCAGCGGCGAAGGTCGCCGAATCACTGGCCGTCGAACCGACAGACGCCGAACTCGAGTTCGACAAGACCACACCGAAGGTCACGGACGGCACGAAGGGCCAGACCGTCGACTCCGCCGCCGTGCGCACCGCCGTCGAAGAACACTGGCTGCGCACCGAGGATGCTCTGCCGGTCAGCCCGACGCGCGTCGATCCCGAGATCACCACGGCCGAAGCCGAAGACATGGCCGACGGATTCGCGAAAGACGCCGTGAGCAAGGACCTCACGATCACGGCGAAGCCTGGGAAGGATGCGGACTCCGAGGTCAAGGGGGGTGACCTCACCGTATCCCCGAAGACCATTGCGAAGACTCTGACATTCGAAGCCGCGGACTCGAAGCTCGAACCCGTCTTCGATCAGGAGGCTCTGCAGAAGTCCGTGCTGGCCGCGAACAAGGACATCGGGCGACCGGCCGAAGATGCGAGTTTCGAGATCAAGGACGGCAGACCCGAGGTCGTGCCCTCTCGTGACGGAATCGGCATCAAGGCCAAGGAGCTCACCGGCGCAGTCACCGACGCCATCAACGGCGAAGAGGACAAGCCGAGCGTCACCCTGGCCTCCGTCGAGCCCGAGTTCACGACGAAAGATGCGAAGAAGGCAGATGTCTCCGACACCGTGTCTCACTTCTCCACCGGGTACAGTTCCGAGCCCAACCGCGATACCAACCTGCGGGTAGCCTCGAAGAAGGTCTCCGGCACCGTGCTCCAACCCGGCGAGCAGTTCTCCCTCAACGAAGCACTGGGCCAGCGCACAGCGGCCAACGGCTACAAACCTGCCGGCGTGATCTCGAATGGGCAGATGAAGGAGGACTACGGCGGCGGCGTCTCACAGGTGTCGACGACACTGTTCAACGCCGCGTTCTTCGCCGGATTCGACCTCGACGAGCATCAGGCGCATTCGCGCTATATCTCCCGATACCCGGAAGGCCGGGAGTCGACCCTCGACTGGTCCTCGATCGATATGAAGTTCACGAACAACTCGAAGACTCCGGTCGTTCTCGACATGTATCTCAAGGACGGAGAGGTGCATGCGAAGGTCTTCGGCGTCAAGAAATACGATGTGTCCGCCGACGCCTCGGACCGGTTCAACCACACCTCACCGGGGTCGATCACCGAAAGCGGACCGTCGTGCACTCCGCAGTCGCCCAAGGGCGGCTGGTCGATCCGGATCACCCGGACCATGAAGGACATCAGTTCGGGGCAGACCACACAGGACGGATTCACCACGGTCTACCGGCCGGTGAAGAAGGTCGAATGCAAGGGGTGAGCCCTCGCTTCAGAATTCCGGCCGGCTGACCGGTCAGCGGGCTGCGGCGTACCAGGACCGATGTCGGACAGTCGCGCCGAGAGAGGCGAAGAGGTTCAACGACGCCTCATTGCTCGACTCGATGTCGACGAGGTAGGACCGAACCCCGCGCTGAGACAGCAGCGCCGCCGCAGCAGCGGCCACTGAACGCCCGGCACCGCGTCGTCGCAGATCGGGACGGGTGATGAGGTTGGTGATGACTCCCCATTTGCTGCGCTCGACCACTCTGCAGGCCGCAACCATGGTCCGGGAGCCATCGGGATGCTCGGCATAGGCGGTGACGAACTCACACGGCTGATCGGCTTCGATGAGTGTCGTGAACGCCTCAGCCGAACCCGGTGCTTCACCGGGGCTGCGCTGCGACGTCCACGCGGCGAAGTGTTCGGAGGTCGGCGCATCGTTCACGTCGATGAGCAGACCGGCAGCGGCCGCCTCGGCGGGGGAAGACACGCCGCCGGCGGCCTCGCTCGTGGCGCCGGTGAGCAGCAGGGTCGCCTCTGAAGGGGTGTAGCCGCGGGCCGAGAGCAGGGGAGCGAGCCCTTCGCACTCGGGAGCCAGCGCGGCGGAATCGTCGGCCGAATAGATCTGAATACGACTGGGCTCGCCTCGGGTCCGATACCACTCCTCGACGGCGTCGAGCCCCTGTTCCCACGCGAGACCGGTGTCGGAGATGGGCAGGCACGAATTGGCTCGGCGGGTCGCGGACTCCGAATGGCGCAGCAGCCAGCCCTTCTGCAGCAGGCTGACCTCGGCGGCCGCCTCGGGGCCTTCGTTGCGCAGGTTCTCCACGTGCAGCCAGGACACATCGCGGGGCAGCCAGGCCGCCGCGGAGATGCGCCGCAGATCCACGGCGGAGACGATCTCGTGGGTGCGTCCGGCTTTGGTGGGAGCCGGGGGCACCTCGTGGACGAGGAGGATCTGGGCACGGGCGATGCGCAGGGGGCCGCGCTTGGTATCGATCTCGAGTCCCGACTCGTCGACGGCTGTGACGACGCCGAGGGCATCGGACGTCGAATGGGTGTGACCGGGGTCGAGCGAATACCGCACGACCACTCGTCTGCCGGGCTGCAGATCGTCCACGTCTGGCCTTCCTCCGCGAAATTGATGCCCTCCCACCCTATGACACGCTCGCCCCGGTCGGGCGCAGGCGGCAGCGGCGATGTCAGATGCAATGCGAATCACCTGAGACCGGTGAGCACAGGAATCCCCCGGAGGCGTATTGTGGGAGGCATATGCGCACCATCTGTGAGTCTTTCGAGGAGTCAGCCCAGTGACGTACATCATTGCCCAGCCCTGTGTCGACCTCAAGGACAAGGCCTGCATCGACGAATGTCCCGTCGACTGCATCTACGAGGGCGAACGCAGCCTGTACATCCACCCCGACGAATGCGTCGACTGCGGTGCCTGCGAACCCGTGTGCCCCGTCGAAGCCATCTTCTACGAAGACGATGTGCCCGATGAATGGGAAGAGTACTACAAGGCCAATGTCGAATTCTTCGACGACCTCGGTTCGCCCGGCGGCGCCGCGAAGCTCGGCAACACCGGCAAGGACCACCCGATCATCTCCGCTCTGCCGCCGCAGAACCACGACGACTGACCGATGACGAACACCTTCGGACTCAACCTCCCGGACTATCCCTGGGACCGACTCACGGAATACCGCAACCGGGCCGCCGAGCACCCCGACGGAGTGTGCGACCTGTCCATCGGCACGCCCGTCGACCCCACCCCCGAAGTGATCCGTCGTGCCCTGTCGGAGGCCGGAGATGCGCACGGCTACCCGACGACCGCCGGAACGGGGCAGCTGCGTGAAGCCATCGCCTGGTGGTATGAGAACTGGCATTCGGTCGACCTCGACCCCGCTGCCGAAATCCTGCCGACCGTCGGCTCGAAGGAGCTCGTCGCCTGGTTGCCCACTCTGTTGGGACTGCGCGAACGCGGGCTCGCCGTCGCCTGTCCCTCCGCCGCGTACCCGACCTATGAGATGGGGGCGACCATCGCGGGTGTCGAATGCCGCCGCATCGACGCCGCTCAGGTCGTCGACGGAGTCTCGTTGGACGGTATCGGTCTGCTGTGGATCAACACCCCGAGCAATCCGACGGGTGAGGTCCTCGACGTCGGCACCCTCGCCGAGGTGGTTCGCCGTGCTCGCGCCGCCGGAGTCGTCGTGGCGTCGGACGAATGCTACGGACTGCTCAACTGGGAATCCGATGAGCCGGCACCGAGTGTGCTTGCAGCCGCGGGGGAGTCGAACGCCGGCGTGCTGAGTGTGTACTCGATGTCGAAGCAGTCGAATCTCGCCGGCTATCGAGCGGCGTTCGTCGCCGGTGATGCCGAGCTCATCTCGGATCTCACCCGCTCGCGCAAACACGCAGGCATGATCGTGCCCTTCCCGATCCAGGAGGCCATGGTCGCCGGACTGCGCGACACGGAACACGTGCTGGCGCAGAGGGAGACCTACCGGGCGCGGCGCGAGGAGCTGCGAACTGGGCTCGAGGAGTTCGGATTCCGCATCGATCATTCGACCGCGGGTCTCTACCTGTGGTCGACAGCAGACAAGAACTGCTGGCAGTCCCTGGCTGACCTCGCCGAACTCGGCATCGTCGCAGGTCCCGGTGAGTTCTACGGATCGGCGGCTGCCGACCATGTGCGAATTGCGCTGACCGCCACCGACGAACGGATCCGGGCCGCGGCCGAGCGTCTTCGGGCCGCCGCGAAATGATGGCGGGGGTGGGGTACGGCGCTTGTGAACCACTGGGTTCCGAGCGTCCGCTAAGGCACCGCTAAGACTTCATGCAAGCCAAAAAACTGTTATTTTCCCTGGTCAGACGTATTACCGACCAGTATATGAAGCGTGCAGTGATTTTCTGATTCCCGCAGTTGTCGGTAGTCTTTGAAAGAACTGTGCAAAACACCTCAGGAAGTTCTTGGGGTCGGTCAACGGTGAGGAGATCGAATGACTTCGGAGGCGAACCTCAGGATCGCTGATACGGAGCTGACACTGCCCGAGGTGTCAGCAACAGCGGGCAACAACGGATACCGTATCGGTTCTCTGCTCAAAGAGACTGGCGCGGTCACATACGATCCAGGGTTTGCCAACACTGCAACCACCTCGTCGTCCATCACCTACATCGATGGTGACAACGGTGAGCTGCAGTACCGCGGGTACCCGATCGAACAGCTCGCGGAACAGTCGAACTTCGTCGAAGTCTGCTACCTCCTCATCTATGGTGAGCTGCCGACTCAGGAACAGTACGACGCCTTCGACGCTCGTCTGCGCGGACACACCATCGTCCACGAGGACCTGCGACGCTTCTTCCGTGCGTTCCCGTACGACGCTCATCCGATGCCTATGGTTGCAGCTGCCGTCGCGGCTTTGTCGACGTTCTACCAAGATGACCTCGATGTCTTTGACGAAGATCAGATCGACACGTCGTCATTCCGTCTGCTCGCGAAGATGCCGACCATCGCAGCTCTTGCGCATCGGAAGAACATGGGGCTGCCGGTCATCCACCCGGACAACTCGCTGAGCCTGGTGGAGAACTTCCTGCGCGTGAACTTCGGCGTTCCCGCTGAGGAATACGAACCGGATCCGCTGGCGGTCAAGGCCATGGATCAGCTGTTCATCCTCCATGCCGATCACGAGCAGAACTGCTCGACTTCGACGGTTCGTCTCGTCGGCTCCTCGCAGGCCAACGTGTTCCAGTCGATCTCTGCCGGAGTCAACGCCTTGGCCGGACCGCTGCACGGCGGCGCGAACTCCGCTGTGCTCGAGATGCTCGAGCAGATCGCGGCCTCCGATGACGGACCGAAGAAGTTCATGGAGCGCGTGAAGAACAAGGAAGACGGCGTTCGTCTCATGGGCTTCGGTCACCGCGTGTACAAGAACTACGATCCGCGCGCGAAGATCATCAAGAAGACGGCCGACGAGGTTCTCGCCCGCTCCGGCGGCGACCCGCTGCTCGAGCTCGCTCAGCAGCTCGAGGAGATCGCGCTGGCCGACGACTACTTCGTCGAGCGCAAGCTCTACCCGAACGTCGACTTCTACACGGGTCTCATCTACAAGGCCCTCGGCTTCCCGACGAATATGTTCACGGTGCTCTTCTCGGTCGGTCGTCTGCCCGGCTGGATCGCTCAGTGGCGCGAGATGATCAAGGACCCCGAGACGAAGATCGGCCGTCCTCGCCAGATCTACACAGGCGAATACAACCGGAACTACACGGACATCAGCGAACGCTGAGTCCTTCAGCTCAGCCGGCCACACGTCAGCGACGTGACAACGGACGGTCGAGCCCCACCTCGGCGCATGTGTCGTCGAGCCCACGCAACGGCGTCGGAGCAGAATCTTCTGTCCGACGCCGTTGCGCATTCTCGGCTCGGTCTCGTGCAGGCGCTCTTTGCCCATTAGGAACGGGGCGTTATGGCACTCGCACGGTGTTTCGCCGGCAGCAGGGTGACTCGTCGCGGAGCATGTGGGATGCCTGGCGTCGGCGAGGAGTGAATGCGCTGAGGGCGCGTCCACATGATGTGAACGCGCCCTCAGCCGCAGTGCCGCGGCGCGGTGTCGCTGCGAACGACCAGCCTGCCGATCAGTGCAGGTCGGGGTTGAGCTCGATGCCCTTGGAGTCGCGGGCGATCGCCTCGACGGTGCCGGTGACGGAGTTGCGGCGGAAGAGGATGTTGTTCTTCCCGCTGAGCTCGGCGGCCTTGACCACGGCATCGCCTTCGCCGGGGACAGTCACGCGGGTGCCGGCAGTGATGTAGAGGCCGGCTTCGACGATGCAGTCATCTCCGATGGAGATGCCGACACCGGCATTCGCACCCAGCAGGCTGCCCGAGCCGATGGAGATGCGGTGAGTGCCGCCGCCGGAGAGCGTGCCCATGATCGAAGCTCCGCCGCCGATGTCCGATCCGTCGCCGACGACGACGCCCTGCGAGATGCGGCCCTCGACCATGGCCGAACCGAGGGTGCCGGCGTTGAAGTTCACGAAGCCTTCGTGCATGACAGTGGTGCCGGGAGCCAGGTGAGCGCCGAGACGGACACGGTCGGCATCGGCGATGCGCACACCGGAGGGGATGACGAAGTCCGTCATCCGCGGGAACTTGTCGAGCCCGTAGACGGCGACGGGACCGCGGGCGAGCAGTCTGGCGCGAGTGGCCTCGAAGTCCTCGGGCGAGCAGGCGCCGAAGGAGGTCCACACGACATTGGCGATATGACCGAAGATACCGTCGAGGTTGACGTCGTTGGGGGTCACGACGCGGTGGGACAGCGCGTGCAGACGCAGGTAGGCATCGGCCGCCGAGGCGGGACCGGCGTCGAGATCGATCGTGGTCGTGACGACCTCGGAACGGGTGCCGCGGGCCTCATCAGTGCCCACCAGCGCGTCAAGTCCGTCATCGGCGGCGCGGGCGGTGGCGGCCGCCTCGGCCGTGTGATGGGTATCACCGCTGCTCAAGGCGGGGTACCAGACGGAGAGGACGGTATCGGAATGGATCGTGGCGAGTCCACGTGCGGAAACA
The DNA here is from genome assembly GCF_000583215.1 of Brevibacterium sp. VCM10. NCBI lineage: Bacteria > Bacillati > Actinomycetota > Actinomycetes > Micrococcales > Brevibacteriaceae > Brevibacterium > Brevibacterium sp. VCM10. The sequence goes on along the minus strand of NZ_JAJB01000009.1, from coordinate 93,727 downwards.
ATGCGTTCTGTCATGCCTCAAGCCTAGACGGTGGCGCCGTACTAGGCTAAGAGACATGACTGTCGATCCATCTGCTGAGACTGATGCCATATTCGCGCCCGCCGGAGACCTCGGTGAATATCTGTTCGTCGCACTGGGCGACCCGGCCGAACTCACCGGTCGTCTGTGCGCCGTCGAATCCGTGTCCGGGAACGAAACCGTCCTCGCCGATGCCGTCGTCGACGTGCTGGAGAGGATCAGCGCAGGGCCGGGCCCGGACCTGGAGATCCTCCGCGACGGAGACACCATCGTCGCGCGCACGAACCTCGGCCTGGCCGAACGCATCGTCGTCGCCGGCCACCTCGACACCGTTCCCGTCGAAGACAATCTTCCACCTGTGCGCACCCATATGACCGGAGAGAACTACCCCGCTGATGAGGTCATCTGGGGTCGGGGCGCCTGCGACATGAAGGCCGGAGTGGCGATGCAGCTGGCCACGGCGGCCGCGCTGACTGCACCGAATCGCGACGTCAGCTGGGTCTTCTACGACCACGAAGAGGTCGATGCCTCACTCAATGGGCTCGGCCGAGTCTCCCGCAATCACCCCGATTGGCTCACCGGTGACTTCGCGATCCTCGGCGAACCCTCCAACGCCTCAGTCGAAGGCGGCTGCAACGGAACCATCCGCGTCGACGTCACCACCACTGGAGTCCGCGCCCACTCGGCACGTGCATTCATGGGCGTCAACGCCATCCACTCCGCCGCCGAGGTGCTCACCAGGCTCGCCGAATTCGAGACCGACACCGTCACGGTCGAAGGCCTCGACTACCGCGAATCCCTGTCCGCCGTGAACATCCGCGGGGGAGTCGCCGGCAACGTCGTGCCCGACCAATGCGTCGTGTCCGTGAACTACCGCTTCGCTCCGAGCAAATCCGCCGCCGAGGCGGAGTCCTTCCTGCGCGAGTTCTTCACCGGATTCGACGTCGTCGTCACCGATGCCGCAGAAGGTGCGCGCCCCGGACTCGACAGGGCCATCGCCCAGGACTTCATCGATACGCTCGGACTGTCCCCGGCCCCGAAGCTCGGCTGGACCGATGTGTCCCGATTCAGCGCACTGGGAATTCCGGCAGTGAATTTCGGTCCCGGCAACCCGCTGTATGCTCACAAGTCGGATGAGCATGTGAGAGTCGCCGAGGTGGACCAGGCCACCGCAACTCTGCGCAGCTACCTTCAGGGCCGGTGAATGAGATGACCAGATCGACAGACGATTCGACCGGCGACCCGGCAGGCGATTCGACGGACGACCCTACCGGCGACCCTGGCTACTACAGCAAGGGCCCGCTGCGTCTCAGCGGTGACCAGGTGCCGAAGACGACGACGGACCAGCGTCTCCTCGAATCGAAGTCCGGCACCGACTGGGTGCATGAGGACCCGTGGCGGGTCATGCGCATCCAAGCCGAGTTCGTCGAAGGATTCGGCTCGCTGGCCGAGATCGGCCCGGCCGTGTCGATCTTCGGGTCCGCCCGTCTGAAAGCCGGCACCCGGGCGTATGCGGACACCCGAGAGATCGCCCGCCGCCTTGCGGAGAACGGCAACGCGATCATCACCGGCGGGGGGCCCGGAATCATGGAGGCCGGCAACCGCGGAGCCTGTGAGGGCGGGGGAGTGTCCATCGGGCTGGGCATCGAGCTGCCCTTCGAGACCGGACTCAACGAGCACGTCGAACTCGGCGTGAACTTCCGCTACTTCTTCGTCCGCAAGACCATGTTCCTCAAATACTCGCGCGGATTCGTCGTCATGCCCGGCGGCCTGGGCACACTCGACGAGCTGTTCGAGGCCTTCACCATGGTCCAGACCGGCAAGATCACGTCATTCCCGATCGTGCTCGTCGGCACTGACTACTGGAGCGGGCTCGTCGATTGGATGCAGAACACCCTTCTGGCCGCGGGGACGATCAGCGAAGCGGACCTGAACATGTTCACGCTCACCGACGACATCGACGAAGTCGTTGCCGCGATCGGACCGGGACACGGCACGGACTACGCGGTGTTTTCACCTGCGAACGGCCGACCGTGAGGGGCGACGCCGCCGGCCAGCCGGAGTCCGAACGGTTCGAACTGGCCCGCGCCCGGCCCGGCACCCCGGCGATCATGGCCGTGATCAACCGCACCACCGATTCCTTCTACGAATCTGCCGCCACCCTCGACGAGGCGATCGCCGCGGTGGGGACCGCCGCCTCCGCCGGTGCCCAGATCGTCGATATCGGAGGGGTGCGCGCCGGCCGCGGTCGGGAGATCTCCGTGGCCGAGGAGATCGACCGCGTGTGCCCGACCATCGACGCCGTGGCTCGGTCCCATCCGCACGTGCTCATCAGCGTCGACACCTGGCGCCATGAGGTGGCCGAGGCGGCCTGCAAGGCCGGCGCGGGACTGCTCAATGACACCTGGGCAGGGGTCGACCCGAAGCTCGCCGAGGTGGCCGCCCGGAATGATGTCGGCATCGTCTGCTCCCACACAGGCGGATTGGATCCGCGCACCGACGCCCACCGCAACCGCTATGGTCTGCAGGCCGGTGACGTCGTCGACTCCACCGTCTCCGGCGTCATCGAGCTCGCCGAGGCGGCCCGTGCAGCAGGGGTCCGCGAGGACAGGATCATCATCGACCCCACCCCGGACTTCGGGAAGAACACCTACCATTCGCTGCGGCTGCTGCGCGAACTCGAACGGTTCACCGCCACGGGCTACCCGGTTCTGCTGGCGATCTCACGGAAGGATTTCGTGGGAGAGGCCATCGGCGAGGTCGGTCCACAGGATCGACTGTACGGGACGATCGCCGCCACCGCGCTGGCCATCGAGAAGGGAGCGGCACTGATCCGCACCCACGACGTGAGAGCCACTGCCGACGCGATCGAGGTGACCGCGGCGATCACCGGTCAAGGCGCACCGAAACACACCGTGCGCGGCCTGCGCTGAACATTCCGCGCAGGCGCCTATGCGAAAATGAGGGTATGCCTCTGTGGATTGTCATCGGTGTCGCGGCCGCGGTCTTCGTCCTCGTTTTCGTCGTCGCGGCGACCTTCAACGCTTTCTCTTCCGAAACCGTCGACGAGGCCGAAGAGCGCTGGACCGGACTGCCTGCGGAGTTCACCGTCGAGGACCTGGAGTCGGTGCGATTTCGGCCCGCACTGCGCGGCTACCGCATGGAAGACGTCGACGAGGCCATGGCGATGCTGCGCGCACGCCTGAGCGAACTCGAATCCGCAGCTGCTTCTGACGGACCGGAAACGGCTGCCGGACCACGATGAGTCGCCCTGCAGACCTGCCCGGAATCACCCTCGCCCCCGAAGTCTTCGACTCCTCCCGCTTCAGCCGCTTCAGCGCTCTGTTCATGAGCCTGCCCGTGTGGCTGCAGGCGGTTTCCGTGTACTTCGTCTCCCGCGTCGTGAGCATGTCGATCTTCGCCGCGGTCCTCAAACGTCAGGACCCGGCGAACTGGTCATCGTCGCCGGTGACGACGACGCTCAATGACTTCCTCAACTTCTGGGACGGCGGCTGGTACGGTCGCGTCGCCGACGAAGGGTATCCTCGCGTGCTGCCGGTCGACGAAACCGGAGCTGTCGCGGAGAACCAATGGGCGTTCTATCCGCTGCATCCCTCGATCGTGGCCACTGTCTCCGACCTCACCGGGCTGAGCTACGAGGTCATCTCGCCGATCGTGTCCACGATCGCCGCGGGTCTGGCCTCGATCGTCATCCTCCACCTCTTCCGCAAATACGTCGATGCCGGTCAGGCGCTGATGGGACTGGCTCTTGTCATGTTCTTCCCGCCGGCCGCGATCTTCTCCACCGGATATGCCGAATCTCTGACTCTTCTGCTGCAGGTGATGGCGCTCTTCCTCGTCGTGGAGAGACGCTATCTCACCGCGATCCCGGTCGTGACCTTCATGGATCTGTCGCGGCCGATCGGCGTCGCGTTCTCGTTCTTCATGCTCTTCCACCTCATCGACCGCTTGCTTCGCCGCCGCAGCGATCCGTATCCGACCGGCGAGGTGGTCCGGTCCTGGACGCTGGGCGTGGCCTCGTGCGCGGCGGCACTCATCCACCCGATCCACGCGTGGTGGGCGACCGGATCGCTGACGGCCTATACCGACACCGAGGCGGCCTGGCACACCGGCGAGACCACGTTCGTCGTCCAGTGGGTGGCAAGGTCGATCAGCCTCATCGGTCCGCTCGGGCCGGTGCTGCTCGTCATCGTCATCGGCGGAATGCTCGCCCTGATCTTCTCACCGGCGGGAGCGCATATGGGGCGGACGCTGCAGCTGTTCTGCCTCGGCTACGGGCTGTATCTGCTCATCTTCTTCAATCCCCAGACCTCCACCCTGCGTCTGCTGCTGCCGCTGTTTCCGATGGCGCTGACGCTGGCGCTGGTGCGCTCACGAGGGTATCGGGCCGCGATGCTGGTGGCCTATATCCTGCTTCAGATCGTGTGGGTCGCTTATCTGTGGCACTTCACTCCGCCCGCCGACCTGCCTCCGTGATCTCCAGCTGACCTGCCTCCGTGACCGTCAGCCGATCCGCGCCGCGACTGCCCACAGGGTCGAAGAGTTGCGAAGAGTTACCGGGAACGCGCGGATCATGGAATAATCGTACGTACATCATTCGGTCCACCTGGTGTGAACCGTCTTTGCATGACAACGGAAGGAAGAGCCCATATGGCAGCCCAGAAACCCCGCACCGGCGACGGACCTCTGGAAGTGACCGAAGAAGGCCGAAGCATGGTGATGCGGCTTCCAGTCGAAGGCGGCGGTCGCCTGGTGATCGAACTCAGCAGAGACGAAGCCACCGGACTCCACGACACTCTCGCCCAGACACTGGGGCTCTGAGCCGACGGCCGCAGCACACGGCCGAGCGGACACTCACGAACAGCAGAGACTTACCTGTAAGTCTCTGCTGTGCTCGTTTCACCGGGCCTTCTGCAGAAGCAGCAGCCCTTCGCCGATGGGCAGCAGCACCCGTTCGAGGTTCTCCTGTTCTGCGATGCGGTTGAGCATGCTGCGCGCAGCCTGGGTGCGAGGACTGCGATCGACGGGATCTGCGACAGCGCCTTTGAGGAGGGTCTTGTGGATGACCAACAGGCCCTGAGCGTCGAGCAGACGCAGGGAGGGCTCGATCATCCTCTCCAAACTGCCCGGCTCCACGTCGATGAAGACCATGTCATAGGCCGACGGGGCGAGTCGTTTGAGCACCTCTTCGGCACGGCCGCTCATCAGACGCAGCCGACCAGGTCTGATCCCGGCCATGTCGACGAGATCCCGCGCGGCGCTCTGGGTCGTGGAATTCGTGTCGATCGACGTCAGTATCCCGGCGTTGGGCATGCCGCGCAGCAGCGACAGGGTCGAGGTTCCGACGCCGGTGCCGACTTCGACAGCCGCGACCGGCGTGAGGAGGCGGGCCAGGAGAGTCAGGGTCTTCGCCGTGGTCTGGGAGACCGGGCCGATCCCGAACTCATGTGAATGGGTGCGAGCGGCGTCGAGCAGCGGATCGGGACCGTTGAACTGTTCCGAGAAGGTGAGATCACCTGCATTTTCGCGTGCCAACCGGCCCCTCCCTTCTGGTGCTGAGTCTTCCCAAGTCTAACCGCATCCGGGTTCGATTCCGTGGGTGCGCCACAGCTGATCGAGTTCGTCGACGTCGAGGAACGCCGAGCGTTCGACGCGCTCATGCGTATGGGCGGTGCCTTCGTCGTCCCAGTGGGTGCGGGCCCGAGCGAAGATCTCGGGCGGCAGGAGACCGGTCGCATCGACGACTCGCCACCACGTGACGTTCGACCCGAATTCCCGCATCACCCGACCGACGTAGCGGGGTGAGCAGTCGGCGACTGCGCCGACCGTGCCGTAGGCGACGACACGAGCGGCGGGGACGAGCTCGACGATGCGCAGCACCCGTTCGACGGCTATCTCGTCCACTGCACCTCCCGGCGGGATCGGATTGTCGAACCTGTGCTGACCATGAGTCGATGCTACCGCCGTCCACGGTAGACTTGAGACCATGTTCGGTATCAACGGCACCGAAATGGTGATTCTGGTCGTTGTGGCCTTGGTCGTCATCGGACCCAAACGCCTGCCCGAATACGCTCAGAAGCTGCGGGACCTCGTGCGACAGATGCGTCGCATGGCCGAAGGCGCGAAGGACAGCGTCCGACGCGATTTCGGCGACGACTTCAAGGACGTGGACTGGCAGAAGCTCGACCCGCGTCAGTACGATCCGCGCCGGATCGTGCGTGAGGCCCTCGTCGAAGAGGACGCGGCCATCCGCGAGTCCAAGCGTCAGGAACGTTCCACTCAGGAAACGTCGCCCGCTGAGTCCGCAGGCGCTGTGACGTCGACTCAGACCGACACCGAGGCGACCCCTGCCCGGGAGAAGTCACCCATCGAACGGTTCCAGGCCCAGGTCACCCTGCGCGACCGTGCCGACGCGGCGCCGTTCGACCCCGAAGCCACCTGAACCCGGGGCCATCGAACAGCACCGCAGCGACGCCGACTCACACCGGGCTCAGGCCCAGAGATCTGCCGGACAGGCCCCGAGTGCGTCGCTTGAGCGACTCAGCGAGAGAGTCGAAAGCCTGCGCCGCAGGCGAATCGGGGCTGCCGAGCACGACCGGGGTGCCCGCGTCCGATCCTTCCCGCAGACGAGTGTCCAAGGGAATCTGAGCGAGCAGCGGAACCTCGTGTTCGAGGGTGGCGGTGAGGTTCTCGGCCACGCTGGCACCTCCGCCGGAGCCGAACACCTCCATTCGGGTGCCGTCGGGCATCTCCATCCACGACATGTTCTCGATGACTCCCGCCAGCGTCTGCTTCGTCTGCGTGGCGATGGATCCGGCGCGTTCGGCGACCTGTGCGGCCGCTGACTGCGGTGTGGTGACGACGAGGAGTTCGGATGCGGGCAGCAGCTGTGCCACGGAGATGGCAATGTCACCTGTGCCGGGAGGCAGATCGAGCAGCAGCACGTCGAGGTCGCCCCAGAACACATCCGTGAGGAACTGCTGCAGGGCGCGATGGAGCATCGGACCGCGCCAGACGACAGCCTGGCTCGCAGGGACGAACATGCCGATGCTCATCACCTTCACGTCATGGGCGACCTGCGGCAGGATCATCTCATCGACTCGGGTCGGCTTACCGGAGAGACCGAGCATGCCGGGGATGGAGAAGCCGTAGATGTCGGCATCGACGACGCCGAGGCGCAGACCCTTCTCCGCCAGGGACACGGCGAGGTTCGCCGTCACCGAGGATTTGCCGACTCCGCCCTTTCCGGACGCAACGGCATAGACCTTGGTCAGAGACTCAGGACGGTTGAACGGAATATCGCGGGTGCCGGAGCCCTGCAGCTTCTCCTTCATCGCCTTGCGCTGTTCGGGGCTCATCGTCCCCAGCACGACAGCCACCTCGGTGACTCCGTCGACCCGGGCCACCGCGGCCTCCGTGTCCTTGGTGATCGTGTCCTTCAGCGGGCACCCGGCGATCGTGAGGAGAACCGTGACGGTGACCTTGCCGCCGTCGATGCCGATCGATTCGACCATGTCGAGTTCGACGATGCTGCGGCGGATCTCCGGGTCGATGACCCCGGTCAGCGCCTGTCTCACAGCGTCCACAGAGGGACCAGTCATACCCACGTCCTTTCGTTCCCGGGTCCGTGCTCCCGGGCCTTCAACACTACCTATCGGCGGTCGTCTCGTCATCCGCCGCGAGGGCCGCCTCGCCGCTGTTCGGAGGGTCGGGAATCGACGTCGCCGTCCTGCTTCTCCTCTTCCAGCTCCTTGAGCAGATCTTTGAGCTCCGAGCGGATGAAGTCGCGGGTGGCGACCTCACGCATGGCGATGCGCAGCGCCGCGACCTCCCGTGCCAGGTACTCGGTGTCGGCGAGGTTGCGTTCGGCACGCTGCCGATCGTGTTCGAACTCGACGCGGTCCCGGTCGGTGCTGCGGTTCTCCGCGAGCAGGATCAGCGGGGCTGCGTAGGAGGCCTGCAGGGAGAGGATGAGGGTCAGCAGAGTGAAGTTCAGCGACCTCGGGTCGAACTGCCACGACTCGGGCAGCAGGGTGTTCCACAGCAGCCACACGGCACAGAAGACCGTCATCCCGACGAGGAACGCCGGAGTGCCCATGAACCGGGCAAAGGCTTCGGCCCCGCGGCCGAAGGTCTCGGGGGAGACGGTGAAGCTCGGCAGTCGGCGTTTGCTCGACCTCGGGATCTCGAAATCATCGACGGCCATCTCTACCCCCTGCTGCGATCGTCACGACCGGTGGTTCGCCAGTCCTCGGGCAGAAGCTCGTCGAGGACGTCATCGACGGTGACCACACCGACGAGGCGATCGTTGTCATCGGTGATCGGCACCGACACCAGATTGTACGCGGCCAACAGCTTCGCCACCTCACCGAGGGGAGTCTCCGGCGACAGAGGTTCGACCTCGGTGTCGAGCATGATGCCGACCGCCTCGTGCGGCGGATGGCGCAGCATCTCCTGGATGTGGACGAGACCCAGATACTTGCCCGTCGGAGTCTCCACGGGCTGACGGCAGACGAAGACCGCTGCGGCCAGGGCCGCCGGCAGGTCTTCCCGACGCACATGGGCGAGCGCCTCGGCGACCGTGGCCTCCGGGGTCAGGATCACCGGTTCGGTCGTCATCAGACCGCCCGCAGTGTCGTCATCGTAGGCCAGAAGCGTCCGCACATCTTCGGCCTCATCGGGCTCCATCAGCGTCAGGAACCGTTCGGCCTGATCATCACTGAGCTCGCCGAGGAGGTCAGCCGCGTCATCGGGCGCCATCTCCTCGAGCACGGTCACGGCTCGTTCGGTCTCGAGTCCCGCGAGGATCTCGATCTGGGTCTCGGCCGGCAGCTCCTCGACGACATCGGCGAGGCGTTCGTCATCGAGGGCACGGGCGACCTGCAGGCGGCGGGACGAGTTCATCTCGAAGAGCACATCGGCGAGGTCGGCGGGCTTCGTGTCCTGATAGGCGGCGATGAGCTGGGTGGCTTCCTGGTCGACCTCGGAATCCACCGGATGGTCGGCGTCCGTCCAGTCGATCTGCTTGGTCTCACCACGGCGGCGGAACGCGGCGAATGCGCTGCGTTCGGGCACGCGCCGCACGAACAGGCGGGTGACCTCCCAGTCCTTGTTCACCTGCTGTTCGATACCGACATCTTCGATGAGCACCGGTGAGTTGTCCTCCCGCAGGCGCAGGCGCCGGTCAAGCAGGTCATTCATTACCAAGGTCTCGGACTCGCGCTGCTCGAAGCGCCGCATATTCACCAGACCGGTGGTGATGACCTGCCCGGAGTCGATTGCGGTGACCCGGCCCATCGGCACGAAGACACGACGCCGTCCCGGCACCTCGACGACGAGGCCGATGACTCGAGGGGACTGACGCATCGTCGCACGGTAGACGAGAACGGCGTCGCGGACACGGCCGACCTGATCTCCGAGAGGGTCGAACACGGGGGCGGAGACGAGTCGGGCGACGAAGACTCTTTTCGGTGGACCACTCATGGTCTCAGACTACGTGGTGCGTAGAGATTTCAGTGGTCGCTTCCAGGAATTGAATCCAGATCACATCCGCTGCAGGTGGACGCAGCGGGCGTCGGGTTCCATCCGGACTCTTCTCCTATTCATCAAGCTGTCCTAACTGCTTCATCTCGTTGTCGCCCCGTCTCCCTAGGGTCAACTCTCGGCAGAACCCGCCACAGTCGAATACAGGAGAAATCCATGCAGACACGACGAATCCGCCCGCGCACCGCCGCCGCCGGTTTGGGGGCCTGCGCCGCGCTCTCGCTCTTCGCCCCGCTTCTCTCACCGACGGAGGCGGTGGCAGCGGACGCTCCGGCCGAACTCTACGAGGGCCACGTCCAGGTCGACCGCGGCAAGGCCGCCGACCCGCAGAAGTTCACCGGTCAGGTCTTCGACGACGTCAATGAGAACTCGAAGCTCGACGGTGATGAGGAGGGCGTCTCCGGCGTCGCGGTGAGCAACGGAGCCGACGTCGTCCTCACGGACGGAGACGGACGCTACGCGCTGCCCGTGCGAGAGAACATGACCGTCTCGATCACTCAGCCCGCCGGATGGCAGGTGCCCGTCGATGAGGACATGATCGCACAGTTCAGCTACAACCATCTGCCGGAAGGCTCCGGAGACCTCGAGTTCGGAGGCATCGAACCGACCGGTGAGACACCGAAGGCCGTGAACTTCCCGATGATCGAGTCGCAGGCTTCGGCGCAGGACGACCAGAACTGCCCGATCGCCGCCGATACCCAGGCGTATGACACGACCGAGATGGGCTATGCCCGCGACGGTGCCGTCGGCGACCTCGCCGACCGCAGCGACTACGGGGCCTGCGGTGTGCTTCTGCTCGGCGACAACGTCGGTGACGACCTCAGCCTCAATGACGAACTGCGAGACATCTACTCGCAGATGAATGGCCCCGTGCGAGTGGCACCGGGCAACCACGATCAGGACTACGACGCGGTCGATGACTCGCACGCCCTCGACACCTTCCGCGACCAGTTCGGGCCCTCGTACTTCTCCTACGAGGTCGGCAAGACCCACTTCGTCGTCCTCGACAGCATCGAGTACGAGGGCAAGGCGAACCGGAAGAAGTACAAGGAGAAGATCAGTCAGGAGCAGCTGACCTGGCTGGAGAACGATCTGCAGAACGTTCCGCGGAACGCTCAGGTCGTCATCGCCACCCATGCGCCCATCCTCACGCACAAAGACGTCGTCGTCGACAATGCGAAGGACTTCTACGACGTCATCGCCGACTACCCGAACGCCGTGACCGTGGGCGGACACACGCACACTCAGGAGAACCTCGTGGCAGGTCAGACGCGGAAGGAATGGGCCGCGGCCGGGATCGAGAAGCTGCCGAATACACAGATCGTGGCCGGCGCCGTCTCCGGAGACTGGTACTCCGGCGGGCTCAATGCCGACGGACTGCCGTACGCATTCACCCAGGACGCGTCGGAGCCGGGCGTGCTCACCCTCGAATACGACGGTAGCTCGCGCAGCGAACGCTACACCGTGCGAGGCGAGTCCGAAGATCACCAGCTGCTGCTCGGAGTGAATTCGCCTGAGTGGCGCGATTGGGCGCAGAAGGCGCAGGAGTGGCAGGACGCGGACAGGGAAGGCGATGCCCCGGAGGCGGTGTCCGAACGCGTCGTCACCCGCGATGACCTCACGCAGGGCGAGACCTGGCTGACCTCGAGCTTCCTCGCCGGCACCGCAGACGCCCGCGTGGAGGTCAGCTTCGACGGCAAGGCGCCGAAGCGGTCCGAGCACACTCAGCCGGGCAAGGGCGAAGCCTTGGCCAAGGGCTGGGAATACACCGATCCGTACACGGCCTCGCAGAACCTGCGGACGTCTGGCAATGTGGGCCGGTCGAGCTCGCATCTGTGGCGGACCGCGATCCCGTCGGATCTCGATCTGGGCACGCACACCGCCGAGGTGACCGGAACCGATCGCTACGGTCGTGACTTCACGCAGACGGTCCGGTTCACCGTGGTCGAGGACGAGGCTGCGGCGAAGGCCGAATCGCAGAAGCTGCTGCGTCAGGACGGCTTCGACGCCCAGCAGAAGAAGGAAGTCCGGGATCCGTCGGGTCTCGACTCCGACGAGGCTCAGTCGGCTCGCAACGACTGAGCGCTGAAGAAGGAGCTGAAGCTCAGCGCGGCAGACGGATGACGATGTCCGCGAGCTGCGGAGAACTGAGAAGAGCGGGGCCCGCCGAACGGCGGGCCCCGTCTCCGTGATCAGAGTGCGGTGAACTCCGAGCTGAAATCCGGTGCGATCTCGCTCAGCGTCGGCGGCTGTCCCCAAGCGCCGTCGACGGGGGTCGCCGAAGCATGGGCGTCGAGGATCGCCAAGCTCAGCGCATCGGCCGCCGCAGCGGAGATCATCACGAGCTCTCGGGTAGCGGCGTCACGGTTGGTGGGCAGATCCTGGGCTCCGGTGGCGATGCCGAAGACCGTATCGCCGTCGAAGAGAGTGTGCGAAGGCTGCACGGCTCGCGAGATGCCGGCATGTGCTCCCGAGGCCATCCGTGTGGTCTGGGCCGGATCGAGTCGCGCGTCGGTGGCGATGATCGCGATCGTCGTGTTCTTCGCCGAGGATCTCGAACCCGGTGACGGTGCGGCGGGAAGCCCGTGGACCGTGGGCAGATCGAGACCGACTGAGCGCAGCAGCGGGTCCAACCACAGACCGCCCGACGGTGTGCCGATCGTCCCCAGCGAATTCGCCGCGACAAGAGCCGCGACAGTGGTCCCGCTGGGCAGACGGACGGCGAAGGAACCGAGTCCACCCCGCAGGGTCTGAAACCCGGACCGAGCTCCTGTACCTGCTCCGATGCTGCCTCGGACTTCGCCCGTTCGGCCGGAGAGCGCCGCGCGTGTCGCCTGTGTGCCCTCGTCCGGCTGCGGCGGGGCAAGGGAACCGTCCCCGCGGCCGAGATCGTAGATCGCGGCCGCGGGAACGAGCGGAATGACCGTATCGGCCAGTCCGGGAGCGGGGAACCCGAGTCCCGCCTCGGCGAGAGTGTCGACGACACCGGATACGGCGCCCAAGCCGAACGCGGAGCCGCCGGTGAGTACGATGGCATCGGCACCGTAGGAGTGTGTTCCCGGCGCGATGACATCGGTCTCACGGGTGGCGGGACCGCCGCCGCGGACATCGACGCCGATGGTCGACCCGGGTGGGGGCAGCACAGTGGTGATCCCGGTCAGGCGGGTGTCGGTGAGCTCACCGGCATGACCGAGGCGCAGGCCGGGGATCTCGAGGATTCCGCGCCCGCGGACCGGGCCGGAGCATGCGTCCCAACCCGGCCTGCTGGCGGCACCCGGGGTCATCAGCGGTCCCGGTCCCGTCCCTGCACCCAGGCTTCGACCTCGGTTCGGGTGCGGGGGAAGTCGGCGGAGAGATTCTCCACTCCGTCGGCGGTGACGAGCACGTCGTCCTCGATGCGGACACCATTGCCGCGGAACTCCTCGGGCAGCAGCAGGTCATCGGACTTGAAGTACAGTCCGGGTTCGATGGTGAAAATCATTCCCGGCTCGATGGTGGCGTCCAGGTACATCTCCGCTCTCGCCTGCGCGCAGTCATGGACGTCGAGGCCGAGGTGGTGGCTGGTGCCGTGGACCATCCACCGGCGGTGCTGCTGTCCTTCCGGCGACAGCGAAACGGCGGCGGAGACCGGCAGCACGCCGAACTCTTCGAGACGCGTCGCGATGACCTCCATGGCCGCCTCGTGGACCTCTCGGAACTTCACGGGACGGTCGGTGTGTTCGGCGGCCACGGCGAAAGCGGCGTCGGAGGCTTCGAGTACGGCATCGTAGATCTTCGCCTGCACCTGACTGAATGTCCCTGAGACGGGCAGGGTGCGTGTGATGTCCGCTGTGTAGAGCGAATCCGCTTCGGCTCCGGCGTCGACGAGGATGAGGTCACCGTCCCGAACCTGGCCGTTGTTGCGGATCCAGTGCAGTGTGCAGGCATTGTTGCCCGAGGCGGCGATCGTGTCATAGCCGACCCCATTGCCGTCGGAGCGGGCAGCGGTTTCGAACGCGGTTTCGACGATTCGTTCTCCCCGGCGGTGTTCGAGTGCGGTCGGCAGCGATGCCACCACATTGTCGAATCCGGCTCGGGTGATGGCGACGGCTTCGCGCAGCTGGGCGATCTCGTGGTCGTCCTTGATCAGGCGCAGCTCGGAGAGCATCTGGGCCAGTTCCGCATCTCCGGCCTCGGACGTCTCGAGATCGGCCTGGACCTGGGTGCGAGCGAGCTCGATGACTCCGTCGATGCGAGTGTCGGCCTGACGGACGAGGCGGACGGAGATGGCACCGAGGTCTTTCGTGATGGCGTCATCGACGGTGGCGGAGTTCGCCGTGGCGATGCCGGTCATGAGGGACATGGCCTCGAGGTCGGCGCGGGGTCCGACCCAATATTCGCCGTAGCGGGAATCGGAGAAGAACTCTTCGGTGTCGGCGCCGGCTCGAGGACGGAAGTACAATGTCACGTCGTGGCCGTCGCCCTCGGGCTCGAAGACGAGAACGGCGTCGGGCTCGGAATCGGCCTCCAGGCCGGTGAGATGGATGAACGCGGAATGGGCACGGAAACGGTAGTCGGTGTCGTTCGAGCGGACCTTGAGTCCGCCGGCGGGAACGACGAGCCGCTCACCGGGGAAGGCTGCCGAGACGGCGTCGCGGCGTGCCGGGGTGAAACCGGCGGCGGCGAGAGCCTCGGCATCGAGAGGTGTGCGATCCCAACCGGAGGCGACGAAGTCGCGGAAGGCGGTGGAATTCGGTCGATGCGAGCGATTGTTCACGCGGTCTGCGAGGTCCTGTGTCGAGTCTGGGAGTTCTGAATTGTGCTCTGTCATACCGCCAGTCTAGACGGGTGGAGTGACATGGAGTGCACATGTGGAAGTCGGAACGACAGATGCAGATACACTGTGACCATGGTCATCGATCTCCATGTGCACACCGCATTCTCGGACGGGACCCAGACTCCTTCCGAACTCATCTCAGAAGCCTCGATGGAGGGCATCGACGTCGTCGGACTCACCGACCACGACACCACCGCCGGTTGGACCCTTGCCGAAGATGCTGCCCGCGTCTACGGGCTCGGACTGGTGCGGGGAATGGAGATCTCCTGCCGCTACGAGGGCATCAGCGTGCACCTTCTGTCGTACCTGCACGACCCGTACGATACGGGTCTGGCCGAAGTCGTGCAGGAGACGAGGCGGGCCCGCCTCGACCGCACACACCTCATCATCGAACGATTGGCCGAAGACTATCCGATCGATATGGATGCGGTGCTCTCGGTCTCCGGCGAAGACGCCACGATCGGACGTCCGCATATCGCCGATGCGCTGGTGGCAGCCGGTGTCGTCGAAACTCGCACCGAAGCGTTCTCGTCGATTCTGTCCAGCCAGGGAAAATACCATGTGTCTCTGCCGACGATCGACCCGATCACTGCGATCGGACTCATTCGCGAAGCCGGGGGAGTCTCGGTCTTCGCTCACCCGCGCGCGGCCATGCGCGGCCGGGTGGTCCCTGATTCGGCGATCACCGATTTCATCGCCGCAGGCCTCGACGGACTCGAGGTCGACCACCGGGACAATCCTCCGCAGGAGCGCGAAGCGATGCGGCGGCTGGCGCACGAGCATGACCTCATCATCACCGGCTCGAGCGACTACCACGGCACGGGCAAACCCAATCGTCTCGGCGAGCACGTCACCTCCGACCATATGCTCGCAAAGCTGCTCGAACGCGCCGCGTCACGGCCCGGTGGAGTCGACTTCATCCAGGGCTGAGCCCATACGACAGACCGGCCACGAGCGCGAGAAGTCCGACAGACTGGAAGACGAGCAGGACCGGCACCGCATCGACATCGACGAGGGGCCCGACCACTCGGTCGGGCCCCTCGTCGGGGTTGTGCGGGGACTCGGTCTCGCCCGCGGACGGATCAGTCCTGGTTGGAGTCGGCGGACGCCGGGCCGCCCTGACCCGACTGTCCGCCCTGCGCACGGTTGACCGGCTTGCCGCCGCGGGTGCGGCGACGATTGCGCTGGCGACGCGGTTTGCGGCCGTCCTCACCGGCTGCCGACGAGGCGTCACGACGTTCGGATGAGCCGCCTCGGCGAGAGCCGGAACGGCTGCGGCCGGATCCGCGACGTTCGGATCGACGGCTCTTTCGTTCTCCGGTGGACTTCTCGTCCTCTGCATCGGAGTGCTGGCGCGGCAGGCGGCCCTTGGTGCCCTTCGGGATGCCGAGGTCGGAGAAGAAGTGCGGGGACGTTGAGTAGGTTTCGACTGGTTCGTCGAAATCGAGTCCGAGGGCCTTGTTGATCAGTCGCCAGCGGGGCATGTCATCCCAGTCGACCAGGGTCATGGCGACACCGGAGTTGCCGGCTCGACCGGTACGTCCGATGCGATGGACGTAGGTCTTCTCATCCTCAGGGCACTGGTAGTTCACGACATGGGTGACATCGTCGATGTCGATACCGCGGGCGGCGACATCCGTGGCCACGAGCACGTCGACCTTTCCTTCGCGGAAGGACTTCAGGGCCTTCTCACGCTGTGACTGGCCGAGGTCCCCATGGAGGGCCTTGACCGCGAAGCCGCGATCCTCGAGCTCGGCGGCGAGCTTGTCGGCGGTGCGTTTGGTGCGGGTGAAGATGATCGTGCGACCGCGGCCCTCGGCCTGGAGCATGCGGGCGACGAGCTCGGACTTGTCCATCGAATGGGCACGATAGACGAACTGAGTCGTGTTCTTGCCCGTCAACGACAGATCCTCATGATCCTGAGCGCGGATATGGGTGGGCTGATTCATATAGCGGCGGGCCAGGGTGATGACCGCGCCAGGCATGGTGGCGGAGAACAGCATCGTCTGACGGTGCGCGGGCACCGCGTTGATGATCTTCTCGACATCGGGCAGGAAGCCGAGGTCGAGCATCTCGTCGGCCTCATCGAGGACGACGGTGCGGACGCGGTGGAGTTTGAGGATCTTGCGACCGTAGAGGTCCAGGAGGCGACCGGGGGTGCCGACGACGACGTCGACGCCGGACTTGAGACGGTTGATCTGCGGGTCGAAGTCCATGCCGCCGTAGATGGTCATGATATCGATGTCGCGCTGCACCGAAGCGGTGACGAGATCGGCCGCGACCTGCTTGGCCAGCTCACGGGTGGGGACGACGACGAGAGCCTGCGGCAGCCGAGTGCCCTTGGCATCGTTCAGGCTGTCCGGAGTCGATTCGGGGTCGGTGGTCACCGAGGCGTCTTCGGTCTTGCCGACGACGCGCTGGAGCAGGGGGATTCCGAATCCCAAGGTCTTTCCGGTGCCTGTCTTCGCCTGCCCGATGATGTCGGCTCCCGACAGCGCCACGGGCAGAGTCAGCGCCTGAATGGGGAAGGGGTGGGTGATTCCTGCCGAGGCCAGCGAGGCCACGATCGGTCCGGCGACTCCCAGCTCCGCGAAATCCGCTTCTGTCTCCGCCATATTCCAAACTCCTTTTAGCGCGTCTGCGCTTGTCATGGTGCGAACCGGTAGTCTTGCACTATGCCCGATTCTGTCCCATTGGCCGGTAATGATGCTGCAACGCTCGCACTTGTCGCGTTCGGCGAGCTGACCGGTTTCGAACGTATGGCCACAAACGCGACGACCGCAGCGGATCTGGACGACAAGGTCATCCTGGCGCGGCTGGCCTCTCAGTCATTCGCGAACTTCGAACAGCTCTCACAGCACATCGATCAGATGGGCCAGGATGTGATCGAGCTCTGTCAGCATTTCGAACCGACCTTCAGCACTCTGGCTGAAAGGACTCGTCCTCGCGACTGGTACGAAAGCCTCATGAAGGGATTCGTCTTCGACGGAATCATGAATGATTTCTACCGCACGGCGGTGAACGAACTCGCGGAGCCCGGATACAGCCTGGCTATTGCAATTCTCGATGATACACGTGCCAGCGAATATGCGCGCAATCGTCTGACCTCCGAAGTGGCCGTCGACACACAGTTGGCCTCACGGCTGGCCCTGTGGGGTCGCAAGCTCGTCGCTGAGACCCTGGGGCGGGCCCGCAGTCTGCTCACCGACCCGTTCCTCGGCCTCGACGAAGATCTCGTCGTCGAACTGATCCCGGCGGTGACATCGAACCATTCGAAGCGGATGTCGGCACTCGGCCTCGTCGCCTGACTCCGCATTCCGACGCCGGATTCCACGGCGGGCCCGCGATCATTCGGCTCGCGGACGACTCAGCGAGGGACCTGCGAACCGCGGCGGACGCAGCACAGCCCCGGTCACGATGACCGGGGCTGTGCCGCTGTTGAGATGCAGCTCAGGCGCTGAAGCCCACACGACGCGAGGTCTCGGCACCGATTTCGAGGTAGCCGAGCGAAGCGGAGGGAACGAAGACCTGACGGCCCTTCGTGTCGGTGAAGGTCAACAGCCCCTCGGACTGGATCTTCTCTTCGATGCGGGCGGCGAGAGCCTTCGCATCCTCGTCTGTTTCGACGATGATCTCACGCTGGGTCTGCTTGACGCCGATCTTGATTTCCATGGTGCTCCTTGTGCCGATGCTCGGTGACCGATGACGGATGGGACTGTGTTCAGCTTAACGTCCGCAGGCAGGGGTTTCTTCCGCGCGGATTCCGCTGAGGGCTGAGGGACGGGTGCGAGCTCAGCGTTCGGCGAACGAGCGCAGGCCGCCCCAGCTCATCTGGGTGAGCAGTTCGACGGCCGTGTCGACGTCGATGCCGCGCTGGGAGTCGATCTGTTTGACGACGACCTCAGCGGTGCCGATGAGAGCCCGACACAGAAGCTGCGCCTCATCGTCGCTGAGGCGAGCGAAGTTCTTCAGTGCGGAGACGACGCGTGTCGCCGAACTCTCGCGCAGTGCGCGCAGCTTCTGCTCGGCCTTCGGCTCGTAGACATCCGAATTGAAGATGATGACGAACTCTTCGCGATGTGAGACCACGAAGTCGAAATAGGCACGGTACGTCGCGTGGATCTGCTCATGCGGATCGGTCGTCGACCCCAGAGCCTCGGCCAGGCGGGAGTCGAGGTGCGCCGCCGAGGAATCGATGAGGGCCAGATAGAGGTCCTGCTTGGAATCGAAGTGCTGATAGAGCACGGGCTTGGACACACCGGCAGCCTCGGCGATCATGTCCATCGAGGTCGTCCGATATCCACGGGTGGCGAAAACGGAACGCGCGACACCCACCAATTGGTCGCGGCGCTGGTCACGGGGCAATCTCTGTTGTGGACTCGACATTCTTCAATGCTACGCGAAGTCCGGCCGTGCTCCGGGCATCCGCGCTGGCTTCGACGACGCGCCGGCTGCGGATTCGGAAGTCTCATGTCAGCGTGCCGTGATGGAATACGAGTATGGATGAGATGACGCAGCGATTGGGCAGCACTCTGCTCTCCGGCGACTGCCTGACGATCATCGGGCGACCGGGAACCGGGAAGACGGCTCTGCTGGAGTCGGTCTACGCACAGCTGGTGTCGACGATCGATCCGGCGTCCGTCCTCGTGCTCACTCCCGATCGTGACCACGCCGATGTGCTGCGCAATCGTCTCCAGCTGCCGGCTGATGCGGTGCTGTCCTCGGCTCCGGCCCGCAGTCTGGCCTCATTCGCGTATGGAATCGCCCGTGCCGCACACACGACGCGGACAGGCGAGGATCTCGAGTTCATCTCCGGAGCCGATCAGGACGTGTTCCTCGCCGACCTCCTCGCCGGCCACGAAATCGGTCGTGCCCGCGGCCCGGCGTGGCCGTCGGAGATCACGGCCGAGGTGCGGTCGACCTCCGCTTTTCGCACCGAGGTCCGCGACGCGCTCAACCGAGTGATGGAATTCGACTTCGGAATGCGCATGCCGGAGGCGTCGCCCGAGTCCTCCGAGCACGTCTTCGACTTCGGTCGCGGTGCCCTCGACCGTGTCCTGGCAGACAATCCCGATCCGCGGTGGCAGGCGGTGGCCGAGATCCTCGACGAATACCTGGGCATCATGTCGATGCCGGGCTACGGGGGCATCGACTCCGCGACCGTGCTGGCGCTGGCCGCCTTCGAGATCTTCCGTGAACCCGCCGAGGTGACCGCGGGCCGATCGTGGACCTTTGCTCCCGATCGGGTGCCCACGGTCGTCCTGGCCGACGGTGTTCAGGACTTTCCCGCCGCCAGTTGGGGGATCCTCGAGCAGCTGCGGGCGCGGGGGAGTGCGATCGCCCTGTTCGGTTCTCCCGAGACAGTGACCGGGCGATTCCACGGCGCCGACGCGTCGATCATCGATCGGGCCTCGGCCGACGCGGCTTTCGAGACGGTCGTGCTCGACCGCCAGTGGGATGTCGATCCTGCGTTGGCGAAGGTCATCGACGGCTTCGGGGCCAGGATCACCACTCGCTGGTCGGCCGGTCACATGCCCCGCCCGCGTCCGGAGACGGACGAGGCTTCAACCGCGGCTGCGGCCGAGGCACCCGTGGAGACGCACGTGTTCGAAGGCAGCGCCTCCGGACATCGGTATCTGGCCCGGCGGATCACGAACTTCGTCGAACAGGGCCACTCGTGGTCTGATGTCGCCCTCATCTGCCGCAACTCCTCGAGCGCCCGCGTGATCGCCAACGAGCTGCGAGCCGCAGGCGTCTCGATCGCGACCCTGATGCAGCCGCTCAACGTCGACCCGGCGACCGCACCGCTGCTGGACCTGCTGTCGTCGACTCCGGATTTCGACGACGACGAGTCGATCGCCGAACTCGCGCTGACACTGGCCGGCAGCATCTACGTCCGCCTCGATCCCGTGCAGATCCGCCGCTTCCGTCGAGCCGTCCGCAGGCGGTTCCCCGCTCCCAGCAGCACGGCATCGCTGGCGCAGGCACTGCGCAGCCCCATCGATGAATCGTCCCCCCAGGGACTCGCCACGATCTCACGCATGCTCCACGCCGCGGCGGAGGTCGGCACAAGCGACCCCCACCAGGCGCTGTGGAGCATCTGGGATGCGGCCGGGGTCGCGGACAGATGGCAGGCCGAAGCGCTGCGCGACCCGGAGTCGGCGGCCGACGGCTATCTCGACTCGGTGCTGCGACTGTTCGCCTTGGCCGAGAAGATCGCCGACCGCGGAGGATTCACTGCGCGCTCCTTCGCCGGCATCGTCGCCGAACAGGACATCGCCCAGGACTCCCTGGCCGATACCGCCGGGTTCGCCGATCACGTCCTGGTGGGAACCCCGTCGTCGCTGGCCCATGTGCGTGTGCCTCTGGTGATCATCGCCGAAGTCAATGAAGGCGTCTGGCCGAATCCGAAGCTGCGCGGTGGAATCCTCGGTCTCACCGATCTCATGGCGGTGCTCGACTCGGGTGAGACGGTCACCGGCGATCCCGGCTATCACGCGCATGCGAAACGGACGAACCTGCGCGAAGAGGGTGAGCTCTTCTTCACCGCGCTCAGCCGGGCGCAGGAACGAGCGATCGTGACCGCAGTCACCGATGCTGAGACCGAACCGTCCCCGTTCTTCGACGTGCTCGCCGCCGGCTCGGCCGAGGGCACCGAAGCGGGTGACGGCTATGCGATCACCCACGAGGATGAGCTTCCTCCGCTGACGCTGCCGGAGATGGCCGCCCATGCCCGCGCCCAGCTGCTGCAGGCGGCCGCAGCAGCCGCCGGCGAGGCCTCGGGTCCGGCGTCGGCGGATTCGCTCCTCGGAGCAGGTGAAGACCGGAAAGGCTCTGTGGCCCCGGACTCCGAGACACAGTCTTGGGCCGCCCTGATGCGGGCACTGTCGAATGCCGGGCAGTCGGTCGAGCCGCCGACGCAGTGGCGCGAAGCAGAGGACATCACGACGATCGAGCCGCTGTTCACCGACTCCGATACGGTCCGCGTCTCACCGTCCCAGGTCGAAGCATTCACCGACTGCTCGCTGCGGTGGTTCCTCACTCGCAACGGCGGAGACCGCCCGATGTCGACAGCGCAGAGCCTGGGAACCATCATCCACGCCGCAGCCGAGAACTATCCGGAAGGACCGACCTCCGCGATCCGAAGCTTCGTCGAAGAGGAGTTCTCGTCTCTGGAATTCGACGCGGAATGGGAACGCGAACGGGAATTCGATGTGGCGATGAGCATGGCCGACCGCCTCGGCGAGTACATCAAGACGACCCCGGGTCGCCTGGTCGGCGTCGAAGCACAGGTCTATGCAGCAGGCGTCGACGCAGACGGTCGCGAATGGAAGGTCACCGGTCGACTCGACCGGGTCGAGGAAGTCGAGGGCGGACTGCGCATCGTCGACTTCAAGACCGGACGGAACGTCGTCCCGGGCAAGGAGATGGACCGGCACGCTCAGTTGGGTGTGTATCAGGAAGCGATCAACTCCGGCACCATCCGCATCGGCGAGGATCGGGAAATCGATGCACACGCCTTCGGCGCCGAACTCGTGTTCCTGCGCAAGTCTGCCCGCACCGTTCGGGAGCAGCCTGCACTGGCCGTCGATGAGAATCCTGAATGGGCACGTGACCTCATCGCCGACGTGTCGGGCAGGATGCGTGCCGCGAGCTTCCCCGCCCGGGTGGAGCCGCAGAAATGCCAGTCCTGTCCCGTCCGCTCGTCGTGTCCTGCGATCGGTCCGAAGATGTTGGAGGAGAACTGATGCGCTTCACTGCCGAGGAGCTTGCCGAACTCACCGCAGCCGATCCTGCCCAGGCCTTCCCTCCCAGTCCGGAGCAGAAGGTGATCATCGAAGCCGACCCCGCACAGTCGATGAAGGTCACCGCCGGGGCGGGCTCGGGAAAGACCACGGTCATCTCGCAGCGCGTGGTGTGGCTGGTCGCCAACGAGTTCGTCTCTGCCGAACAGATCCTCGGCCTGACCTTCACCCGCAAAGCCGTCGGAGAACTCGGCGGGCGCATTCGCGTGCTCCTCTCCCGTCTGCGGCACAATCTCGGGCACGGACAGGACCTGTCCCTGCCCGGCCTCGACAACCCCACCGTGTCGACGTACAACTCCTATGCCGCAGCGATCGTCAGCGAACACGGAGTGAGCATCGGCATCGAACCCGAGACTGTCCTCCTCGATGACGCCGCGGCACACACCATCGCCGGGAACCTCATCGATGCGACTCCACCGGAGGAGATCCCCGGGAACTTCTCCCGCGAGACGATGATCGCCGACGTCATCGCGTTGGCCGGACAGATGAATGATCATGGGCGAGACGTCGATGAGGTCACCGACTATCTCGAGCAGTGCCTGGACGCTCTGGTGTCGAGCAAAGGCAAGCCCGTCGACCCCAACGGACGACGGGCGAAACTCGAAGCGAAGATCCGAACGGCTCGACTGGCCGACGCGTATATGCGTGCGAAGCGACGCAACCTGGCCATGGACTTCTCGGACCAGGTGCGTTTCGCTCAGCGCATCATCGACGAGGTGCCGGCGGCAGCGGAGGCGGAGAGAGCCCGGTGGAAGATCGTCCTCCTCGACGAATTCCAAGACACGTCGGTGGCCCAGCTGACTCTCTTGCGCGACCTCTTCGCCTCCAGCGCCGTCACCGCGGTCGGCGATCCCCGCCAAGCCATCTACGGTTGGCGCGGCGCCAGCGCCGACAACATGGTCCGTTTCTCCTCGGACTTCCGCGATGTCGAGTCCCTGTCCCTGAGCACAAGTTGGCGCAACGACCGGTCGATCCTGCAGGTGGCCAACCGCATCGCCGCCGGTCTCGCCGACAGCGACGAGGCCCCGCTGTCGGCCCGCGATGGTGCCGGCGAGGGCGAAGTCAGCGTCGAGATCAGCTCGGGCGCCCACGATCCCGACTTCCTCACCACCGGGCTGCGCTCCCTGACGGAATGGTTCCGCACCGTCCCCGCCGGTTCGTCGAAAGCCGTGCTGTGTCGCAAACGCGCCCATTTCGCACCGGTGGCGGCGGCGCTGGAAGCCGCCGGATTCGCCGTTCATGTCCACGGATCCTCCGGGCTGCTCTCCGATCCCTTCGTCGCCGATCTGCGCGCGGTGCTCACGGCCGCAGTCGATCCGATGGCCGGAGACGAGATCATGAGGCTCATCAGCGGCCGGATGCTCGGCCTCGGTGCAGGCGACATTGCGGGGCTGCAGACCTTCACTCGTCGCCAGACCGAGAGACGAGCGTCGGAGCGAGCCGAGCCGGACACCGAGGAGGTCATCGCCGAAGCCATCGACCAGGCGACCATCGTCGAGGGCGTCGATGAACTCATCGACGTGCAGCGAGTCCTCGATCAGGGGGCCCGGACGGGTGCGGACCAGGGACTCGTCGCCGACTATCAGCGGTCCGGCCTGAGCTCGGAGGGGCTGCATCGTCTGGTCCGGTTGGCTCGCGCGCTGCGCGCCACCCGGTCCGGAACGGGCACGGTCAGCTCGATCATCCGCACTGCGATGTCCGAAACCGGAATCGACTCCGACATCTGGGGACTCAGCGACTCGCTGCGCAATCTGCACCGAGCCTCCGTCGACGCGTTCCTGTCCGCTGCCAGCCAGTACTCGGCCACCGATGACAAACCCTCGATCACAGGCTTCCTGTCCTGGCTCAGCCTCATGGAAGCCCATGATGCGCTGAGCGTGGCCGAACCGACGACGGCTGCCGACGCGATCAACATCATGACCGTCCACGCCTCGAAGGGGCTGGAGTTCGATGCCGTCGCCGTTCCCTCCCTGGTGGTCAAGGATTTTCCGACCGAACCGCGGGACAAAGAGGGGTGGATGGACCGCACGGCGCTGCCGTACCCGCTGCGCGGCGATCGCACCCACCTCGTCGATTTCGATCTTCGGGAAGCCGAATTCGAGACGAAGAAGGCGTTGGACGAGTGGATCGGAGACTCCATCCGCCCGCGGATCGCCGACGCGCATGTGGGGGAGGAGCGGCGACTGGCCTATGTGGCGTTCACGCGCGCGAAGAGGCATCTGTGGCTCGGGGCGGAGCTGATGGGTTCGCGCGCCGTGCCCGATGACCCGTCGCCCTTCCTCACCGAAGCGATCGAAGCCTCGGGGCTGGAGGTGGAGATTCCGGAACCTGCCGACGAATCGGCAGAGGACCGCATCGAGACCACTCCCTGGCCGGTACCGCGCACGAGGCAGGTCGCCGCCGCACAGCGAGCCGCAGACTGGGTGGAAGCAAGCACCGAAGTCAGCTTGGAGTCCTTGGCCGAGGCGCCAGGAATGATCGGACGCTACGCGGCTCAGGCCCTGCGCATCGGTGACCGCCCCGAAGCCGTATCCGCGGCGGCGATGCCCGACCGCCTGTCGGCCACGGCTCTGGTCGCATGGCGACGGGACCCGCAGGGCTTCCGTACGCAGACCCTGCGCCCGATCCCGGCACCGCCGAGCCGGGCGGCCGAGATCGGGACGACCTTCCACTCCTGGGTGGAACAGCACTTCGGGCAGTCGAGTATCGACATCGGCGAGGACGAAGCGGTGCGACCGATCGACGCCGCGACGATCGAACGGCTGCAAGCGACGTTCTCAGCCTCCGAGTTCGCGACTCGTCGAGCCGATCATGTGGAGATGTCCTTCGAACTCGTCCTCGGCAGATTCCGGGTGCCGGGGAAGATCGATGCTGTCTTCATCACCGGAGACCACGCCGAAGTCGTGGACTGGAAGACCTCGAAGAAACCCGAGGCGTCAGTGCTCGAGGTGATGAAATGGCAGCTCGCGCTCTACCGGTTCGCGATTCTGCGCGTCCATCCGGAGATCACCGAGGTGACGGGAACCTTCTACTTCGTCGGCAGTGATGAGGTCGTGCGGTTCACCGATCTGCCTGATGAGGACGACGTCGTCGAATGGCTCGAAGCCAACGACGTCGACTGAGCTCAGCGGCTGCTGCCGGTGTCGTCGCCGACATCCGGGTCGCCGACATCCGGGTCATCGGAGTCCCGGGTCGGTTCGGTCCTCACCTGCGAGCCCGGTTCGGAATCGAACTCCGAATCGTCTTCGGACGATGTCACCGTCGTTTGAGCTCGTGGAATGAACACATCGGAGGTCTCGGTCTCCGTGATCGCGGCTTCGACGTCAGGGGCATCGGCGCCCGCTGCAGCAGTCGCTGATGCCGAACCCCGAGTTGCTGCGCCGTCTGCTTCGTCGACGGCCCCGGAAGCGGAGTCCGTGGCAGGTCCGTGAGCAGAGGCGGGGCCATCGGATGCGCTGCCGAACAGGACTTCATCGAACGACGTGAGGAGCGCTGCGGCGTCGTCGACGGCCGTCTCATCCCCGGAGTCGACTGCTTCGAGCAGCCAGTCGAGCACCGCGAATTCGGCCAACAGCTCGGCACGGGAGATGACGTGCTCGTCGGCGCGGGGCCGGGAATTGCGGTATTCCTCGTAGAAGGTCGGCAGGGCGGCAGGATCGATCAATGCCGATGCCGCGGCCAGATCGATGGCCGGGTCGGCGACGCGCAGACGGCCGATCTCGGCAAGAGCGAGCACCCGTTCCTGATCGGTGTAGACACTTGTCTCATCGAGAGAGCCATGGATGGGGGTGGCGAGGAAATGCCACAGTGCGACCTTTTCGAACTCCTCCTCCCAATGCTGGAGCAGAGACGACGGCACACGACCGGTGCTCGCCGCCTGATCGAGTCGTTCGAGGATGAGGAACTGCGACCGAGAGGGATCCTCCACAGGGAATCCCGCATCGGAGACGGGCTCGGGCGCGGCCGAATGCAGAGTCGCCAGAGCCTGCGCGAACGAACTGGCCCGTGCCGTATCGGCGATGGGAACATCTCCGAGAGGTGCGCCCGGGAGCGGATCGGCCAGTGTCACCGTCGTCGGCGTTGCGGTGTCGAAGTAATCGGAGTCCACCTCGGTGATGGCCCGCAGGCGCGGCCAGGTGAAGTCTGCATGCGGATACAAGGTCTCATAGATGCGTCCGGCCTCTGCGGCCGAACCGATGTCCGCGGAGCGATCGAGCCGGGTCTGGGCCGATGCGACCAGCTGCTGATCGCCATCGCCGAGGAGGACTCTGACTCCGGCGTCGAGCGGCGGCAGGGGAGTCCATGTCGTCGGGACGAAGCCGTCGAGCATCGTCGCCGCGATCGCAGTCAACTTGAGCGCCTTGGTATCCACCTTCCCCAATCTACCGCCTGGGTTCGGCTGAGACACGGGACTCGCCGTCGAGCGTGTCTGCCGAGGCGACTTTCGTCGACCTGTCGGGCACCCACGCTCGCGGACGCTGAGTCAGGACGCTGGGATATCGTGGAGGGCATGAAACCATTGCCTCCGGTGCAGCCGATCAGCCTCGCCCGTCACGGAATCGATCGCGACCATCTGACTCGGGGCCAAAACGGCGATCTCAGCGAGGTCTGGGCCTCGGGAGCTCAGGCCGTCTTCGAACACCGCGGGTCGCTGCTCGTCGCCGGCGGGGGACTCTTCCTGACGGATCGGGAACTGGTGCCGGAAGGACAGACGGAGGTCTACCTCGGCCGTGACCCGCACGGCACTCGGTATATCGGAGTGTCCTTGGACGATGACGGTCGCAGCCATATCGACGCCCGACTGGACGCCTCGCGCGCCCGGGACGCCACCGACCTGCTGACGGCACCGGGGGAGGGCCTCGACAGCTCCGAACCCATCTGGCTGCCGCTGCGTCACCTGGCCGACGCCCTCGACGATGTCCAGGTCTCTCTGGCCTGCGAGATCGTCGGTTTGGGGAACTGGCATCGCGCGCACCGGTTCTCCCCACGCACCGGCACTCCGACCAGCCCAGTCATGGGCGGATGGGTCCGCCGCGACCCGGAGACCGGAAGCGAACACTTTCCCCGCACCGATCCTGCTGTCATCGTCGTCATCGTCAACACCGATGAAGACGGTGTCGAACGTGTTCTGTTGGGCAACAACGCCGCCTGGGAATCCGACCGGTATTCGCTCCTGGCCGGATTCGTCGAACCGGGTGAGACCCTCGAACACGCCGTGATCCGGGAGATCTGGGAAGAAGCCCACCTCGAAGTCACCGACCCCCGATATCTGGGTTCCCAGCCGTGGCCCTTTCCGTGCTCACTGATGCTCGGCTTCTCGGCAGCTGCTCCCAGCCGCGACTTCGCCGCCGACGAGGCGGAGATCGCCTCTCTGCGCTGGTTCACTCGAGCGGAGCTGCAGAATGCCATTGCGAACGGTCAGGTGCGTGCCCCGTCGACGATCTCCATCGCCGGGCAGCTCCTGCACAGCTGGTTGGACAACGAATGAACGCTTCGGCCACGGCCCTGCTCGAGGCCCTGGACTCCGAACAGCGCGCCGTCGCCACCCACTTCGACTCACCGGTGGTCGTCCTCGCCGGCGCCGGAACGGGCAAGACCCGCGCCATGACGCACCGGATCGCCTATGGAATCGCGTCCGAGGTGTTTCCGGCCAACCACGTTCTGGCTCTGACCTTCACCGCGAAGGCGGCGGGGGAGATGCGCTCACGACTGCGCGGACTCGGCGTCCCCGCGGTTCAGGCCCGCACCTTCCACTCCGCGGCGCTGCGTCAGCTGCGCTTCTTCTGGGACCGGTTCGCCGAAGGAGACTTTCCGCGGATCATCGAGAACAAGGCAGGCATCATCGGCTCGGTCATGCAGAGCCTCGGCATGGAGACCAGTCGGGAACTGACCAGAGACGTCGCTGCGGAGATCGAGTTCGCGGCGTCGACCCTCTTGGGCGTAGACGACTATGCGACGAAGGCGGCGGCTCGCGAACTGCCCGGTCGGCTGAGCGTCGAGGACATGGTGCGGATATTCGAGGCCTACGGGGAGGCGAAGACACGAGGACGGCTGCTCGACTTCGACGATGTGCTCCTCGTGCTCTCGGGTGTCCTGGCCGAGTACCCGGCGATCGCAGCCGAGATCCGTGACCAGTACAGACACTTCGTCGTCGACGAGTTCCAGGACGTCTCGCCGCTCCAATTCGACGTGCTCTCCCGATGGCTCGGGCCCCGCGACAATCTCTGTGTGGTCGGTGATCCCGCCCAGACCATCTATACGTTCGCGGGAGCCGACGCGAGCCTGCTCGGAACGCTGAGCACGTCGATGCCCGACGCCAGAACGATCCGACTGGTGCGCAACTACCGGTCATCCCAAGCCATCGTGTCCACGGCGAACAATCTGCTGCGGCACACCTCCCGGACCGCGCTGACTCTGCGGACCGACAACCCCATGGGGCGGCAGCCGCGCATGGTGGAGTATCCCACCGACGAAGCCGAGGCGACCGGCGTCGTCCAAGCCATCTCCGCCGAGATCGAGGCCGGACGTCGCCCTCGCAACATCGCCGTCCTCTTCCGTACGAACGGGCAGAGCCCCGCCTATGAGCAGGCACTGGCCGCAGCCGGAATCCCCTATGTGCTGCGCGGTGGAGAACGCTTCTTCGCGCGCAAGGAGGTCAAAGAGGCCGTACTCATGCTCAAAGCCGCTCGCGTGACCTCGAGTGGGCAGCGCCTGCCCGAAGCCGTGATGGAGGTCCTCGGTTCGCTCGGCTTCACTCGGGAGCCGCCTGCGGCCGGAGCCGGCAGACAGCGATGGGAGTCGCTCAAAGCCCTCGTCGACCTCGCCGAGGAGCACCAACACGGGCAGGAGCTCCCCGTGCCGATGGAGGTCTTCCTCAACGATCTGTCGGACCGCGCCGAGCACCAGTTCGCCCCGGACATCGAAGGAGTCACTCTGGCGTCCTTCCACGCGGCGAAGGGCCTCGAGTGGGACAGCGTGCACCTCGTCGGCCTCAGCGAAGGCCTGCTGCCGATCAGCTACGCTCAGACACCCAGAGCCATCGCCGAGGAACGCCGCCTGTTCTATGTGGCACTGACTCGCGCCGGCACAGACCTGCGAATGAGTTGGTCACTGGCCAGATTCGATTCCACACAGAAACCGCGGAGGTCCTCCCGCTTCCTCGCCGAACTCGGTCAGGCCGGACCGACGATGGGAGACGGTCGTGCGGCGTCGAATTCGGCGGCTCTCAACCGCTGTCGCGGATGCAACAGGGCGTTGGTCTCGCAGATCGATCGCGCTGTCGGGCGATGCTCCGACTGTCCTGCTGACATCGACCTCGAGCTGTTGGACCGTCTGCGCCGGTGGAGGGTGCGAATCGGTTTGGAGCAGGGACTGCCGCCGTACCTCGTGCTCACGGACACCTCACTGTCCGTCATCGCAGAGGTCCGTCCGTCCAGCCTCGACGAACTCGCTCGGGTTCCCGGGATCGGGGCGACGAAACTCGAACTCTATGGTGCCCAGCTACTGGGCCTGATCGGCGACTGACCCGAAATCGGGGACCGGTGTGCGGCACTGGCAGCGGTCATGGAAGAGCAGTCCGGTGTCGGTGACCTCTCCCGGACCCAAGGTGACCACGCGACGGATCGGTGCCGATTCGGGCCGCAGCAGAGCATGACGAAGCATCTGGACGACATGCGCCGAGCCGAGGATTCGGGCCGCGGGATCGCTCAGGCTCTCCCGTTCCGGCAGGGCTCGCAGGCGCGGATGCTGAGCGAGCCAACCGGCGTCTCTGTCCTTCCTGTGCAGGCAGGAGCAGACGGAACACGGCGTCGACCCGGGACGGATGAGACCCGTGATCTCCACAGTCTGCTCTCCGAGGACGACTTGGCAGTGATCGACTTCCCGATCACTGAGCCACATAGCGGAATGCAGATCGGGAACCAGATGGGAACTCGTGACCACCAGCGGGGCCGTCATGAGGTCGAGCTCCTCGACACGGTGGGCAGTGGCAACGGCGAAGCCGAGGGCGGCCAGCTGGCCTTCGACATGGGAACGCAGTGGTCCGGTGACCAGAACCGGCCGGGATCCGAGGATCTGTGACACGCGATCCGGCGACAGATCGAAGGTGCGGGCCGCGGCGAAGACCGGTGATCCCTTCGGAACCGAACCGGCGTCCGCGTCGTCGGGGACGAGCACCTTGGCCTCGCCGAGGAGGGTGATGAGAGAGCTTGCCCGGCTGAGGTCGACCCCGAGCTCTTGAGCGCGCGCATAGAACTGAGCCGAGCCGATGCCGAGGCGGAGATCTTCGATGAGGCTGGCGTCGCCGGGCAGCAGGCCATCGACGAGCACTGGATCCTCGGCACCGAACTGGATGCATGAGGACGACCGCCAGGTGATGGGAACACTCGGAAAGATCCTGAACATCTCGGCCCCTTCGCTTCGGCATCGTGGAGACTTCCACGGTAGTGAACGGGGGACAGAATAGCCATGGCAGGTCACGAGCTGTGGATAACCGTGTGGAAAAACGGCTGAGGACAGGCCGGGAAATGTGTCCCGGCATGCCCTCAGCCGCATAGTGCCCCAGGCGCTCGCGAGGACTCGTGCGGCTTCCCCTTCCGCACGCATCCTCGGGTTTTCCGGGGTCAAGCATAGAACTTATTCCGCAAACGCCCCCGCGTCAATGCATCGTCATGCACAGACACGTCAACAGCTTGTGGATAACCTGTGGGAATCGCCGCGCGGTCTGTGGAGGAAAGGCGCCTTGAATGTCGATGGGCTGTTGAAAACCGTGCTGCCGGATCTGATCAGGTCCCGCCCTGCGGGGACGGTGATCGCCGAGGCGGCTGTGGACGGGGGATTCGACCGCAAAGTTCCGACAGACTCAGGAAACTCACAAACTAGAGGCCCGGAAGGCCGTCCGTGTTGAGAGCCATTCCGATGGCGGTGTCACCGTGTCAGCGCCGTTTCCTATGATGGTCCGGTGAGCAGAGCACAGCGGTGGACCGAAGAAGAGGTGCTGCGGGCGATTGCCCGAGGCGAGATCGAAGTGCGCCGGTCGGCGCGGCGGAAGAAGACCGTTGCCGTCTCGAAGGAGATCGAGACCTACGTGCTGCGCACTCCCGTGCGCTACAGCGTCGAGCACAACATCCGGTCGCTGACGGACCTGTTCAATCGGCTCTCCGCTCGGGACCATTCGTCGGATGCCGACCTCGTCGACCTGGCTGATGAGATGAGTCGACGCTATTTCGGCGGCCGGTTGAGGCCGGCGTCGATCCGCTGGGTGAGAAATCAGAACGTGAGCCGATGGGCGTCCACGACGACGTCGACGGGGGATATCCGCGTTTCGCATCGACTGCAGGCCGTGCCCCGCTGGGTGTTGGAGACCGTGGTGGTCCATGAGCTCGTCCACCTGCAGATCGGCCCGCATTCGAAGGAATTCCATGAGCTGGCAGATCGTCATCCCAGACAGTCGGATGCGAGACTCTACCTCGAGGGCTTCAGCGACGGGGAGCGATTCAGCCGCGAGAGATGAGCGCCGTCGCGGCGGAGCGGAAGAGGCCGGGCAGCCGGTTCGGCAGATCGGGCATGAGGCCGTCGGGCAGCCGGTCGAACGGAAACCAAGCGACATCGAAGGACTCGTCCGAGACATGCGGCGAATCGTCTCTCGACGCCTGGGCCGCATAGACGACGTCGAAATGTCGGGTACAGGCCCCGAACGCGGCCGACAGATCGTGGACATGCAGATCGATCGGAGCGGCCGTGACTCGATCGAGCGGGTACAGACCGCTCTCCTCTTCCGCTTCTCTGCGCGCAGCACCACGGAGTGAGACATCGTCGGACTCGAGATGGCCGCCGAACTGCCCCCACAGCCCGGCCTTCCGGTGGTGGTTGAGCAGGACCGCTTCGGCGGCCGGGTCGATCACGAGACAGCTGGCGGTGACGTGGTGCTCACCGCCGGAACGGTGCAGGGACGCGGAGCCCTGCCGGTCGAAGAGCTCTGCGAAGGCCGCGGAGAACGAATTCCGAGGTCCGCTCTCGACCTCCTGCCGGGCGGTGCCGAGGTCGATCATTCAGCGGCCGTCGGGATCATCATCGTCGGGCGACTCGGAACCATCGGAATCCGAGTCCTCGGACCCCTCGGCCGCCTGTGCGTCGCTGCCGCCGGCTCCGTCGAGACCTTCGGCGAGGATCCGGGACAGGGCCTCATCGATGCTCGACTCGTTGGTCCATTCGGCATGCCGACGCTCGGAGTATCCGAGGGGATCATCGAGATCCTGTGTGGTCGGCAGCAGGTCCGGATGAGAGAACACGCGGTCGCGGGCCTCGGCGCCGCCCTGCGTCTCGAGGTACGCGAAGAGCGCGGCAGCATCGCGGAGGCGACGGGGGTTGAACTCGAGGCCCACAAGGGTTGAGAAGGTCTTCTCGGCCGGCCCCGCGGTCGCCCGGCGACGGCGCAGAGCCTCGCGGATCTGGTCGCGACCGGGCAGATGCCTGCAGGCCTCATAGACGACGACATCGACCCACCCGGCAATGACGGCGAGGAGATTCTCCAGCGACGTCAGGGCCTTCTTCTGGTCATCGGTCGTCGGCGGGTTGAACAGTCCCTGGCGGATATTGTCGCTGAGGTCGGAGATGTTCGACGGGTCGATGTTCGACGCCATGTCCTCGATCTGCGAAGTGTCGACCTTCAGACCCTGGGCATAACGGGTCAGGGCAGTCTCGACCTGGGCACTCAGCCACGGGGCACGCTCGAACAGCGCGAGGTGGGCGAGCTCCTGAGCCGCAAGGTAGATGCGGACCTCGGAGGCATCGACGTCGATCTCGGACGCGAACGACTCGACGTTCTTCTCGATGACCACGGCGGTGTCGTGGGGGAGCAGTGGCAGTCCCACCTCGGTGCCGGTCAGCACGCTCTCGGACAGCGCTCCGACGGCCTGACCGATCTGCATGGCGAACATCGAATCGCTCATCGATCCGAACATCGACGAAGCACCCGCAAGGATGCTCTTCATCTCGGCCGGAACCTGGGACTCGAGCGTATCGGTCAGGGCCGAGGACATGTTCTCCTTGATGGGCAGCACGAATCTCTGCCAGCCGGGCATCGTCTCCTTGACCCAATCGGCCCGACGCAGGGGACGGGCCGAGCGATTGGCGACGGAGAAGTCGGTGGCCTCGGCGAGCCAGAGCTCGGCCAGACGGAACGCATCGGTCGTCGCCCGCTCGGCTTCTTCGGATACGGAGGGATCGGGGGTCGGCACGGCCTTCTCGGCGATCGAGACGGCCTGGGCCTGCGGATCGGCACCCTGCCCGAAGAGTCCCTGCATCTGACTCATGATCGTGGACATCATCGCCGGATCGATCGAGAAGCCCTGCGGCATGCCCGAGCTGTTCTTGTCGTCCCCCTGACCGGATCCGGGACCATTGGCGCCGAAGAGCATTCCGAAGATCTGCTCGAACGGATTCTGCTCGTTGTTGTTGTCATCGCTCATTGTTCTACAGCCCCCAAGAATCGGTTTGACATCAACGTTAACGGTTCCGAATGTGCGAAGCTTCCCAATTCCGGGAGGTTTCGCAGGATGTTCGCACCGGGCGAAAGGAGTCTGTGAAACTCACGCTGAGGTTTCAACTAGACTGGTGGGGCGGTGCAGCGAAAGGACTACATGACAGAGAACGCCCCTCGGGCCGTGCCGGCGTCACCGGCACCGACACGCGGCACCAGACGACGACGGAACCCACGTCTGGCCACGACTTCGGGCGTCCTGACCTACGTCTTCATCGCGCTGGCCGTGCTCCTGCCGGTTCCGTACATGCTTCAGCTGCCGGGACCGGTTTTCAACACCCTCGGCGACTACCAGGGCGATCCGATGATCAGCGTCTCGGGAGCCGAGACCTACCCGACGGCAGGTCGCATCGACATGCTCACGGTCGCCGTCAGCGGCGGTCCCGGTCGTGACGTCTTTGCCTCTCAGGCGCTCGGCGCACTCATCAACGGCGACCAGACCGTGGTCCCCACCGAGGCGTATTACCCGTTGGACACCACGCGTGAGGACGTGACCGAATCGAATGCGGTCGAGATGTCCTCGAGCCAGGACGTCGCCGTCGCAGCCGCCATGGAGCAGCTGGGCAAGTCGTATTCCGTGCACCTGTCGGTCGATGAGGTCGTCGCCGATGCTCCGGCGCAGGGCAAGCTGCGCAAGGGGGACCGACTCATGTCGGTCAACGGAAAGAAGCTGGACTCCGACCCCGAAGCTGCGCAGATCATGAGCACAACCGTGCAGGAGTCCGGCTCTGTCGAGCTCGGCATCGAACGCGACGGGGAGTCGAAGACGATCAGTCTCACTCCCGGGACAGTCGACGGCCGCAAGGCGATCGGCATCACGATGAAGCAGGACTTCGAGTTCCCCGTCGACGTGGAATTCAATGTCGACGGAGTCGGAGGCCCCTCCGCCGGAACGATGTTCGCTCTGGCCATCATCGATGAGCTCACCCCCGGTGCGATGACCGGCGGCAAGCATGTGGCCGGCACCGGGGAGATCACCCCCGACGGTACGGTCGGGCCGATCGGCGGTGCCAGGCAGAAGGTGTCCGCGGCCACCGCGAAGGGGGCGACGCTGTTCCTCTCGCCGGCCGACAACTGTGCGGAGGTCATGGCCGCCGCAGACCAATCCAAGATCGCGGTGGCGCGCATCGACACGCTCGATGACGCGCAGACCACCGTGGAGCAGTACGCCGCCGGCAACACTTCGGATCTGCCGAAGTGCCCCGCCGACGGTGCCGACAACAATGAGAAAGGGCAGTAGTGAGCTCCTCGTCCTCACCCACCTCCGCACGCATGCCGGCGAATCGGCCAAGACGTTCGCCGCTGCTGCTCACCCTTGTGTCTGTGGCGATCCTGCTGATCGCCTTCATCGCCTTCACCCAGGTCTACACCGAGGTGCTGTGGTTCCGCCAGATCGACGCTGCGGAGGTCTTCCGCACCATGTGGCTGACCCGCGGCCTGACGTTCCTCGGCGGATTCATCCTCATGGCCGTTCCGGTCTGGCTGAGCCTGCACTTGGCCTACCGCCATCGTCCCGTCTACGCGCCGACGACTCCGCGGCAGGAGAACCTCGACCGTTATCGTGAGGCCATCGAACCGCTGCGTCGGGTTGCGACGATCGCGATTCCCGCGGTCATCGGCGTCCTTGCGGGCATCACCGCCTCGGCGAACTGGAACACGGTCCTCGAGTGGATCAACTCGACGTCATTCGGTTCGACGGATGTGCAGTTCGGTCTCGACAAGTCGTTCTTCGTCTTCGTCCTGCCGGGATTGCGACTCATCGGCAATCAGCTGGGCATGGCGCTGCTCATGGCCCTCATCGCGGCCCTCGTCGCCCACTATCTCTTCGGCGGAATCCGTCCCGGGGAGCAGAAGGGCGTCATCCTGACGAAAGCCGCTCAGTGGCAGCTGGGCATCACGGTGGCCGTCCTCATCATCGTTCAGGCCGGTCGGCTGTGGCTGTCCCGCTACGACAGGATGACCGCTGCCGGCGGAATCGTCCCCGGCGTCACCTACGTCGACGACCATGCCGCCCTGCCGGCGATGGCGATCGTCGCCATCGCGGCCGTGCTGGTGGCACTGCTGTTCGTCTACACCGCGTGGAAGGGAAACTGGCGGATCTCGATCATCGCCACGCTCACTCTCATCGTGCTCGGCGGCGTCTCGATCATCGCGTACCCGGCGCTGCTCCAGCAGTTCCAGGTCAACCCCTCACAGCAGAGCAAGGAGTCGGAGTACATCCAGCACAACATCGATGCCACTCGTGAAGCGTTCGACTTCGATGACATCGATGTGACACCGTACTCGCCGAGCACCAGCGGCAAGAAGGGGGACCTGCGCAAGGACGCCGAGACCGCGGCCTCGATCCGTCTGCTGGACCCGAACCTCGTCTCAGACACCTTCCGCCAGCTGCAGCAGGTGCGTCCGTACTATTCGTTCCCGCAGAAGCTCGATGTCGACCGCTATGACATCGACGGGGAGATGCGAGATACCGTCATCTCCGTGCGTGAGTTGGCACCGAGCTCGGTGAACAACCAGAGCTGGTTCAACCGGGCCATCGTCTACACCCACGGTTTCGGAGTCGTCGCGGCCAACGGCAACCAGCGCAATCCGGACGGCGAACCGCTGTTCATGGAATCGGACATCCCGCCGAAGGGCGACTTCCCCGAATACGAGCCGCGGGTGTACTTCGGCGAGTCATCGCCGGACTACTCGATCGTCGGTGCGCCGGAGGGAGCGACCCCACGTGAGCTCGACTATCCCTCCGATGAGAAGAGCGGCTCCGGCCAGGTGAACAACACGTTCGCCGGAGACGGCGGACCGTCGGTGGGCAACGTGTTCAACCGTCTCGCCTACGCTCTGAAGTTCCAGGACGAGCAGATCCTTCTCTCGGACGCTCTCAACGAGGACTCTCAGATCCTCTACGATCGTCACCCGCGTGAGCGTGTGGAGAAGCTCGCTCCCTTCCTCAAGGTCGACGGCGATCCGTACCCGGCCGTCGTGGACGGGAAGATCAAGTGGATCCTCGATGGCTACACCACTGCCGAGGACTACCCCTATTCGACACCGCAGCCGCTCCAGCAGGCCACCGAGGATTCGACCACGGCCTCGGCCCCGAATTCGGTGGCGACTCTGCCGGACGACGAGGTCAACTACATCAGGAACTCGGTGAAGATCACCGTCGACGCCTACGACGGTTCCGTCGACATGTACCAGTGGGACAAGGACGATCCGGTTCTCAAGACCTGGATGAAGGTGTTCCCCGGACTCATCAAGTCCTCCTCGGAGATGTCCGGTGATCTGATGAGCCACGTCCGCTATCCGGAGGACATGTTCAAGGTCCAGCGCGATCTGCTCGCGAAGTACCACGTCACCTCCGCCAGTGAGTTCTACTCCGGTCAGGACTTCTGGACGCTGCCGACGGATCCGACGA
Source organism: Brevibacterium sp. VCM10 (assembly GCF_000583215.1). NCBI lineage: Bacteria > Bacillati > Actinomycetota > Actinomycetes > Micrococcales > Brevibacteriaceae > Brevibacterium > Brevibacterium sp. VCM10. The sequence goes on along the minus strand of NZ_JAJB01000009.1, from coordinate 56,573 downwards.
CGAAGGCGAGCAGCGGACTCACCCAGCCGCCGTTCTACATGACCCTGCAGATGCCGGGCCAGGAGTCGCCGTCGTTCTCGCTGACGAGCTCGTACATTCCGGCTCGGTCGTCCGAGGGGCAGTCGCGGAACAACCTCACCGGCTTCCTCTCGGCCGATGCCGATGCCGGAAACAAGAAGGGTGAGACTGCCGAAGGCTATGGCAAGCTGCGGCTGCTGCAGCTGCCGCGCAACACGACAGTGCCCGGACCGGGCCAGGCGCAGAACAACTTCAACACTGCGCCGGATGTGCAGCGCAGTCTCAACCTGCTGCGTCAGGGTGAGTCCGAAGTCGAGAACGGCAACCTGCTGACTCTGCCGATCGGCGGCGGTCTGCTCTATGTCCAGCCGGTCTACGTCCGGTCTGCCGGCGAGACCTCGTATCCGCTGCTGCAGCACGTGCTCGTGGCCTTCGGCGAGGACATCGGATTCGCTCCGACTCTCGACGAAGCGCTCGACCAGGTGTTCGGGGGAGACTCCGGTGCCACGGCAGGCGATGCCGGCACCGAGGACAGCGGAGACGGCGAATCCGGATCCACCTCCGGCGGCGAGGGTGCGGATTCGAGCTCCGGTTCTCCGGACAAGGCACTCAACGATGCACTGCAGGAGGCGAAGCAGGCCATGGAAGACTCCGATGCCGCTCTGAAGGACGGTGACTTCGAGGAGTACGGAAAGGCCCAGGAGCGTCTGAAGAACGCGATCGAGGACGCTGTGGCCGCTGATCCCTCGCTGGCCGAGGACGCAGCGGACGGGGAATCCTCCGCTCCCGCCTCGGAGCCGGCTGACGAAGGCGGTGACTCGGGCAACTGACCCTGAGCAGAACCGGTTCGGCTTCCTGACGCTGAACCGGTTCGAGCCGCCCGCGACGAATGCCCTTGGGAACTCCCAAGGGCATTCGTCGTTCTCACACAAGCAGAATTGGCTGGGGCCGACTGCCGAATCGCCGAGCGCTCGAGCTGCCGTCGCTGTGCCGAGTTATGCGGCGCGCGGTCGACGCTGGGGCGAGCGGTCGGCGAGGAGTCGGGGCACGCATGCGGTGAATGAGAAGAACCCCCAGCCAGAAAACTGACTGGGGGTTCTGCCGCTGTCGTGGCGGGGGAGGGATTTGAACCCCCGACCTCCGGGTTATGAGCCCGGCGAGCTACCGAACTGCTCCACCCCGCGGCGTGTTCTTAACTCTACACGAGGGGTCACCTGGCGTCCAAACCGAATACAGGTGACCTCCGCCACATGGTCACTTGCCGTTTACCCGCAGGGTCTGAGGCTGCATGCCGGCGCTTCACCCGCAGGGCCCTGGGGGCTGTACGGCAGCGCTTCCCGAAGGGAAGCGCTCGGGGCTTGCATGTGATTGAAAGTTGAACTAGGATCATTCTTGTACTTCAAATTTCAACCAAAAGGAGAAATCATGACTGCTCTGCCTCAGGGACTCGCCGCCGGAACCTGGAACATCGACCCCATCCACTCGGAGTTCACCTTCACGGCTCGCCACGCAGGCGTGTCGAAGGTGCGCGGCCACTTCGAAGAGATCGCCGGCAGCGTGAACGTCGGGGAGACCCTCGAAGACAGCATCGTCTCCGCCGAAGCCTCCGCGGACTCGATCAACACCCGCAACGAACAGCGCGACGGTCACCTCAAGAGCGGCGACTTTTTCCTGGCCGAAGAACACCCGAAGCTGAGCTTCACGTCGACCGCCATCAAGGCTGACGCCGCTGATGAGTTCGAGACCGTCGGTGAGCTGACGATGCGCGGCGTGACCAAGGAAGTCGCCTTCGCCACCGAGTTCGCCGGCGTCGCGACCGACCCGAACGGCAACCAGGTCGCCGGTCTCTCGGCCACCGCCACCGTCAACCGCAAGGACTTCGGCATGTCCTTCGAGGCTGTCCTCGGCGGCGGCGAGCTCCTCGTCTCCGACAAGATCAAGATCGAACTCGAGCTCGAGCTCGTCAAGGCCTGATCTGCTCTGAGCTGAGCTGCTGATCGGCGCATGCGCCGACACGGAGCCAGACTCAGCGGGCAGCGTCGCTGCCCGATACGGAAGGGGCGAACCGCATCGGCGGTTCGCCCCTTCCGGCGTCTCTCGGCTCAATGATGTCTGCACGTTCCCGCTCGGGGAGTACTCACTCGGCTTGAGTCCGATGGATGCTCATCGTCTCTGCCGCAGAGCCTCCGGGTGCTCCCGGAGATGCCCGCCGAGGGCGATGAACAGCTGTGCGCCCTTGTCGACGTCTGCGACGGACTTGCAGAAGGAATACCGGATCGATGATCGATAGGCCTCATAGGCCGGGCTCCCCGGCCTGCACAGAGCCGGTACGGGAATCCCGACCAAGGAGAATTCCCTGGCCAGCAGATCGTTGAGCTCGAACGCATCGAGGTCCGTCAGCGCAGAGAAGTCCACCACTGTGAAATAGCCGGCGCGCGGAGTGGACACTTCAGCGCCCGGCACCGTGCGACAGGCGGAGACCAGAACCTCGGCGCGTGCCCGCAGCGAAGCTCGGTTCTCGGCGACGAACGGCGAATCGTCGGCCAGCATATCGGCCATTCCGATCTGCATGGGGCCGCCGGCCGTGAACGACAGGAACTGCTTGACCGTCTGTATGGCCTGACGCACCTCGGGCGAGGCGATGACCCAACCGATCTTCCACCCCGTGGTGTTCCAGGATTTGCCCGCCGAGGAGACCGTGACGACCCGTGCAGAATCCTCGATCGCCACGGCCGGGGGAACATGCCCCTGTTCGGTGAGCACGAGCTGCTCGTAGACCTCATCGGAGACCACCCAGGCATCGACCGCCTCGGCTGCTCGACCGATCCGGACGAGATCTGCGGCAGAGAAGATGAACCCCGTGGGATTGTGCGGAGTGTTGACGAGGATGATCTCAGGGGCGACCTCAGCGATGACGGAATCGAAGACATCCCAATCCGGGGCGAATCCGCCATGGTCATCGGGCAGGATCGGTACCGTGTGCAGCGTTCCGCCGGCAGCGGCGATCGCCGCCGGATAGGAATCGTAGAACGGTTCGAAGGCGACGAGGGAGCCGCCCCGCGGCAGCAACGCGAGGATCGCAGCTGTCAGGCCCTCCGTGGCACCCGCCGTGTAGAGCACCTCGTCAGGATCGACCCGCTGACCGAAATCACGACCGCGCTGAGCGGCCACCGCCTCGAGCAGCTGCGGGAAGCCCTGACCAGGGGCGTACTGATTGAATCCGGCGCGCATCGCCTCGGCGGTGGCGGCGATGAGCGCCTCCGGAGGCTCCGTGCCCGGAGCGCCCTGGCCGAGGTTGACGGCTCCGACCTCGGCGGCGAACTTCGTCATCTGGCCGTAGATGGTCTCACCGATCGACCCGTCAGGATTCGTCAGACCCGCGGATTCGGCCATCGAATGCCACAGCGGGGCCCTCATGATGTCCGGCATCACGACACCTGAGCCGGAGCGACACGCCCGAGCCGGTCGAGGGCCGCTTCGTGGAGACGCGAATTGCTCGCCACGGCATTGCCTCCGAAAGGACCTGGCACGCCGGCCGTGTTCGTGAAGGTGCCTCCGGCCTCGAGCACGATCGGAACGATTGCGCCCATATCGTAGAGCGCGAGTTCCGGCTCGCAGGCGAGGTCGACCGCGCCCTCGGCCAGCAGCATATAGGAGTAGAAGTCGCCGTATCCGCGAGTGCGCCACAGCGAATCGCAGAGGCCGAGGAACTCATCGAGGATTCCCAGCTCTTTCCACCCCGACAGCGACGAATACGACAGGGATGCATCGTCGAGTGCGTCGACCGATGACACGCTGATGCGTTCGGCCGCGGACCCGAGCTCGGTCGCATAGGCGCCCAGACCCGACTCCGCCCACCACCGGCGTCCGAGTGCGGGAGCAGAGACCACTCCCAGCAGCGGACGGTCGTCGTCGTAGAGCGAGATGAGCGTGGCCCACACGGGCACTCCGCGCACGAAGTTCTTCGTTCCGTCGATGGGATCGATGATCCACCGTCGTGAAGAGCTCCCGTGCGCCCCGAATTCCTCACCGAGCACACTGTCATCGGGTCGAACTTCGGCGAGGCGATCCATGATCGCCTTCTCCACCGCACGGTCGCACTCTGTGACCGGAGTCAGGTCGGGTTTGGTTTCGACGGCGAAGTCCTGTGCCCGGAAGTGCGGGTGGCTGATGGCATCGGCGAGATCGGCGAGTTCGATCGCCAGGTCGAGGTCGTTCATGCCTCCAGCCTATCCAGTCGAAGGCAGCAGCCGGCGCAGGGACTCCAGTCGTGAGACTCCTCCAGGACCGGCCTTGCCGTCGGCCACCCAGTCATCGAGGCGACAACCGGGTGAATCGGCGAGGTGAGTGCAGCCACGGGGGCATTCGGCGGTGGCGTCGACGAGTTCCGGGAACGCGGAGAGCAGTGTTTCCCGGTCGACATGGGCCAGTCCGAAGCTGCGCACTCCGGGGGTGTCGATGAGCCATCCGCCGCGTTCCAACGGCAGGCACACGGCCGATGACGAGGTGTGACGTCCGCGTCCGGTGACGTCATTGACATGTCCCGTCGCCCGGTCGGCGGCGGGCACGAGGATGTTGGTCAGGGTGGACTTGCCCACCCCGGAATGGCCGACGAGGACGCTGATGCGTCCGCGGAGGTGTTCGGCCACCTCGGCGTGGGGATCGGCTTCGTCGAGAGCCGAATCGTCCTCGGTCGACCGAGCCACGGCCGCATCGGCATCGGGGTCGATGGAGGATTCGACGATGTCGACCCCAGCGGCGGAGAATCGCTGCCTCAGTTCCGTGGCCGGGTGCAGGTCGGTCTTCGTGACGATGAGCAGGGGAGTGATGCCCGCCTCGAAGGCCGCGACGAGGGCTCGGTCGATGAGACCGAACGAAGGTTCGGGATCCACTGTGGCCGTGACGATGCCCATGACATCGACGTTGGCCACGAGGACGCGCTCGGTCGGGTCGGCGTCATCGGCGCTGCGGCGCAGCAGGGTCTGCCGCTCGGTGACCTCCACCAGCCTGGCCAGAGTCCCCTCGGTTCCCGACGTGTCACCGACGAGGCGGACGATGTCGCCGGGAACGATCGCGTGCTTGCGCAGGTGAGAGGCTCGCACTGCCGTCACCGAGGCGGCTCGCCGAGACCGCTTCCCCTTCTTCCGGGACGGGGAAGCCGAAGGGAAGTTCCCCTCATCGTCAGCGAGGATGACGCGGTACCTGCCCCGATCGACGCCAGTGACCAGACCGGAGACTGCATCCTTGTGATCAGGACGGTTCTTCGTCCGGGGGCGTGAGCCACGTCGGTTCGGTCGGGGACGATAGTCCTCGTCGCGGAAGATCTTCGCCATCTCAGGCTCCGGGTGTGAGCATGGCTTCCCACAGCTGGGTGAAGGCCGGCAGGGTCTTTGCCACGGTGCCGGCGTTCTCGATGACCATCCCGTCGTTGCGCAGGGCGAGGACGGCGCCGGCCATGACCATGCGGTGGTCGTGGTAGGTGTGCCACAGTGCTGGGCGCAGCTGTCTGGTGCCGGTGATCGTCAGCGAATCGGCATGCTCGACGACGTCGACGCCGATGGCACCGTACTCCCGAGTCAGCGCGGCCAGGCGATCGGTCTCGTGCCCGCGCAGGTGTCCGATCCCGCGCAGCCGCGAAGTGCCTTCCGCCAGCGCCGCGAGGGCCGAGACCACCGGGGTGAGCTCGCCGACCGCGGACAGGTCGAGATCGACGGCGGTGAGAGTCTCCGGACCCTGCACATGCAGTCCGTCTCGGTCGAGACGGACCGTCGCACCGAAGGCCTCGGCGATCTCGCGGAAGCCGTCTCCGGCCTGCGTCGTATGTGCGGGCCATTTCGCGATGGTCACGGAACCGCCGGTGGCGACGGCTGCGGCGGCGAAGGCGGCGGCGTTGGAGAGGTCGGGCTCGACCTGGACGTCGAGCCCGCGCGGCAATCCGGGTTCGACGATCCAGCGTTCGGGCTCGGGTTCGCTGATGTCGACGCCGGCATCGCGGAGGACTTCGATCGTCATGTCCACATGCGTGCGACTGGGCACTGAGTCAGCAGTGTTGGTCAGTTCGAGGCCCAGGGGCATGACTGGAGCGGCGAGCAGCAGGCCGGAGACGAATTGGCTCGAAGCGCTGGCATCGATGCCGAGGTGGCCGCCGCGCAGCTGCGAATCGGCATGGATCGTCATCGGCAGGGTGCCGTTCGCCGAGGTGATCGAAGCGCCGAGTTCCCGCAGCGAGTCGATCGTCACTGACATCGGCCGCGCCCGGGCCTGTTCGTCACCGTCGAGGACGATGTCACGTCCCGTCAGCGCCGCGAGCGGCGGGATGAAGCGCATGACGGTTCCGGCGAGACCGCAGTCGATGGTGATCGGAGAATCCGGCCCGGCATCGTGCGCGGGCGCATCCGAACCGGCGAAGGGGATCGGCTCGACGTGGAGCTCATCACCGTCGTCGTCGATCACGGCACCGAGGCGGCGCAGAGCCTCGATCATGAGCAGAGTGTCCCGGCTGCGCAGCCATCCTGTCAGGTCGGAGCTCGAACGGGCCAGGGCCGCGAGGATGAGATAGCGGTTGGTCAGGGACTTGGAACCGGGAACGGCGACAGCGGCGGAGACGGCGGAACCGGCGACCGGCGGCTGCCAATCGCCGGTCACCGGGGGAGTGTGTGTGGGGATGTCAGTCAACTCCGAGCGCGTTCAGGGCCTGCTTCGAGGTGTCTTCGACGCTCGACCACAGGTCTTCGGCCGCGTGCTGGGTGCGCCACCACAGGCCGGGGCGACCGGCGGTGTCGACAGCGGCGAGCAGCGCGCCGCCGAGCATCGAGGTGCGCAGCAGGGTGCGTTCGTTGCGGGCCTTCTTCTCCTCCTTCGACGCCGTCTTGTCGGCAGACAGACGCTCGCCGACGGTGTCGAGCAGATAGGTGCCGACGAGGATCGAAGCGCTGAGGCGGGGGAAGCGACCGATGGCCAGCAGCGAACCGGCTGCGACCTGAGCAACACCGGTGGCGCGGGCGAGAGTCACTGCGTCGACCGGGACATCGGCCCGCTTACGGGCCTGGTTGAGCAGCGGGCCGACCGATGCGGCAGCCGCTTCCGGTTTGCGCAGCCGGTCGACGCCGTTGAGGATGTAGCCGGCGGCCAGCATGGGCCGTGCGATCAGACGAATGGGAGACACAGTGGTCCTTCCTACGTGGCGGTCATCTCACTGGCAAGCATAACTGCTGAGGTGGGAATAGTGGGACGCCGACCCGATGTTGTAGGGGTGAAGCCATTCGACGGGCGGACCCGTCGCGAAGTCGACAGGCAGAAGGAGAAGTCTATGAGCGCCACTGCCGTCCTGGAGAGAACGGGCGTACCATTGACTGCGATGACCGAATCAGTCAAAGAAGCCCCCGAAACCGCCGCCGAGAGGTCGGAGCGTTTCGAGCGGGATGCTCTGGAATATGTCAACCAGCTCTACGCAGCTGCTCTGCGTATGACCCGCAACCCGGCAGATGCCGAGGACCTCGTTCAGGAAGCCTATGCGAAGGCGTACGCGGCCTTCCACCAATACAAGCCCGGAACCAATCTCAAGGCGTGGCTGTACCGGATCCTGACGAACACCTTCATCAACAACTACCGAAAGAAGCAGCGTCAGCCCCAGGAGCACGGCAGTGAGGACATCGAGGACTGGCAGATCGCGCAGGCGAACAGTCACTCCTCGTCCGGAGGGCGTTCGGCCGAACTCGAAGCCCTCGACCACCTTCCCGACTCCGATGTCAAGGAAGCGCTCTCGGCGCTGCCCGAGGACTTCCGCATGGTCGTCTACTACGCCGATGTCGAAGGCCTGCCGTACAAGGAGATCGCCGAGATCATGGAGACGCCGATCGGCACAGTGATGTCGCGACTCCACCGCGGGCGCCGACAGCTGCGGGAGATGCTGGCCGACTACGCCGCCGAACGCGGTTTCGTGAGTCCCGAGGGAGGTGCGAATTGAGCAACGAGGGATGCTGCGAAAGCGTCAGGGCCGAGTCTCTGATGCGCATCTACCACTATCTCGACGGAGAGCTGACGACGACGGAGATCCGTGAGATCTCGATCCACCTCGAACAGTGCCCGTCGTGTCATGACGAGTACGAGATCGAAGCGCTGCTGAAGGAGCTTGTGCGTCGTTCATGCAGCCACGACCGTGCCCCGATGGGACTGCGTGAGAAGATCCGCCAGCGGATCGCACTGGAGCAGAACTCCTGACTCGAGGCTTGAGCAGAGCCGGAGCGCTCCGGGAACAGCGAAGGCGGGAAGAGAATCGATTCTCTTCCCGCCTTCGTCATTCACCGAACGAATCAGCGAATCATGCGTTTGGACGCTTGCCGTGGTTGGCTTTCTTACGGCGGCGATCGCGACGCTTACGGCCACGCTTGCTCATTGTGCCCTCCTTTGATAGACGCTCAATTGTCTCATGATCGTCCGAGCAGAGCAAAGTCGGACCAGGTCACACAGTGCGCCGGCTCAGCTGTCGCCGAGGACGTCCTGGACCCCCAGCCAGTTGAACCAGCCGCGATGCAGAACCAGCCACGCCAGGAGCCCATAGCCTTCCTGTGCCGGCAGATGGTCCCGTGACGATGCGACCTCGCGCTGCCATACGGGATGGCCGAGGAGGGGAGTGAAGGTGTCGACATAGGTGATGCCGCGCCTCTTGGCCACGTCCGAGAAGCTGGTGTTGAGCTCGGCGATGCGTCGATTGCGATCCCCATCGTGCTCCGGCGGTGGGCCGAGCACGAAGGTCGAGACCTTCCGGGCCAGGGCCTCGTCGAGGATATTGGCCACGTCGAGGCGTGCCCTGGCCACCGATCGACCCGAGTCGAGGTCGCCGGAGCTCAGAGCCAATACCAGACGGTTGTCCCCGTCGGGCGTGAATCGCAGAGACGCCTCGGCGATCGTGCGCGCATGGAGTCCGGCGGAGTCCTCGGTCGGCACCGCCAACGGATACACCTTGAGCTCCGGCACGCTCGGCAGAGTTCTCGCCGTCACTCGTCCGACCCACCCGAGGCCACGGCCATCGCCGTGGCCGGCGACCAACGGGCCTCCGACCACGGCGATGGTTGTGGTGATGTCGCTGCTCACCGGCTGAAGATCCGCTCGACGAGATCCTTCTGCTGAGCCTCGTGGAAGTGCTTGAGCCCGGTCGAGGTGGCTGCAGAAGCGGCACGGGAGATGACCTTGACCTCACGGCCGCCGAGGAGCTCGGGCAGGTGCAGTGCCATGAACGGCCAGGCCCCCTGGTTCTCCGGCTCCTCCTGGGCCCAGACGATCTCGGCATCGGCCGGGAAGCGGTCGAGCACAGCGGTGATGGCCGCCTCGTCGAGCGGGTAGAGCTGCTCAAGGCGGACGAGAGCCATCTTCTGGTCGCTGTCCTTCTCGCGCTTGGCCTTGAGCTCCCAGTAGAGCTTGCCGGAGACGAGGACGACGCGTTCGACCTGCGAGGCGTCGACGTCCGTATCGTCGATGACGGCCTGGAACCTGCCCGAGGTGAATTCCTCCGGCGAGTTCGCAGCGGCCTTGAGGCGGAGCATCGACTTCGGGGTGAAGACGATGAGCGGACGCTTGTTAGTCGTCGAGGCGTGGCGACGCAGCAGGTGGAAGTACGAGGCCCCTGAGGACGGGCAGGCCACCGTCATATTGTTCTCGGCGCACAGCTGGAGGTAACGCTCGATGCGGCCCGAGGAGTGGTCAGGTCCCTGTCCCTCATAGCCGTGGGGCAGGAGCATGACGACACCGGAGTTCTGCTGCCACTTCTGCTCGGAGGAGGAGATGAACTCGTCGATGACGGTCTGTGCACCCTGTGCGAAGTCACCGAACTGCGCCTCCCACGCCACGAGAGCGTCCTTGCGTTCGACGGAGTAGCCGTATTCGAAGCCGACGGCCGCATATTCGCTCAGCAGGGAGTCGTAGACCCAGAAGCGAGCCTGATCCTCGGTGAGGTTCTGCAGCGGCGTCCACTCATTTCCGTTGACCGAGTCGATGAGCACGGAGTGACGCTGGACGAACGTGCCGCGACGGGAGTCCTGGCCGGCCAGGCGCACCGGGACGCCGTCCATGAGCAGCGAGCCGAAGGCCAGCAGCTCGGCGAAGCCCCAGTCGATCCCGCCCGAGAGCGACATCTCCTTGCGCTTCTCGAGCAGAGCGCGCAGCTTCTTGTGGACCGTGAAGCCCTCGGGGATCTCGGTGAAGGCCTCACCGATGCGCTGGAGCATCTCGGGGCTGATGGCTGTTTCGGAGTCGTTGAAGGTCTCGATATCGCTCGGCTCGTAGGGAGCGTTGAACGCTTCTCCGTCGTAGGATCCGGTCTCGGCTTCCTTGGTCTCGGCGAAGGCCGATTCCAGCTTCGACTGGTAGTCCTTGAGCGCCTCGGCGGCCTCTTCGTCGGTGATGCACTTCCTGCCCACGAGCGATTCGGTGTAGAGCTTGCGCACCGACCCCTTCTTCTCGATGAGCGAGTACATCGTCGGCTGGGTCATCGACGGGTCGTCGCCCTCGTTGTGGCCGCGACGGCGGTAGCACACGAGGTCGATGACGACGTCGCGGTTGAATTCCTGGCGGTATTCGAAGGCCAGGCGAGCCGCGCGCACGACGGCCTCGGGATCATCGCCGTTGACGTGGAAGATCGGGGCGTTGATCGACTTGGCCACGTCCGTGCAGTAGAAGGAGGAACGCGCCGAGGCGGGGGGAGTGGTGAACCCGACCTGATTGTTGATGATGACGTGGACCGTTCCGCCTGTGCGGTAGCCGCGCAGCTCGGAGAGGTTGAGCGTTTCGGTGACCACGCCCTGGCCGGCGAATGCGGCATCGCCGTGGACGAGGACCGGCAGGACGGTGAAGCCCGCCTCGCCCTGGTCGACGAGGTCCTGCTTGGCGCGGACGATTCCTTCGAGGACCGGATCGACGGTCTCCAGGTGGCTGGGGTTGGCCGCGACGTAGACACCGGTGGTGTTGCCTGCCGGTGAGGTGAACGAACCCTGGGTGCCCAGGTGGTACTTCACATCGCCCGAGCCCTGGACGCTGTCCGGGGACATGGTTCCGTCGAACTCGCGGAAGATCTGCGCATAGGATTTGCCGGCGATGTTCGTAAGGACATTGAGGCGACCGCGGTGGGCCATGCCGATGGCGACCTCGTCGAGACCGGTGTCGGCGGACTGGTTGAGGATCTCGTCGAGCAGGACGATCGCGGACTCTCCGCCTTCGAGGCTGAAGCGCTTCTGTCCGATGTACTTCGTCTGCAGGAAGGTCTCGAAGGCCTCAGCGGCATTGAGGCGACCGAGGATGTGGCCCTGCTCCGACCGGGTGAGCTCCTGATGCGGGACCTCGATCTTCGACTGGAACCAGCGACGCTGGACCGGGTCGGCGATGTGCATGTACTCGAAGCCCGTGGTTCGGCAGTAGCTCTCGCGCAGCAGTCCGAGGATGTTGCGGAAGGGCATCATCGGCTTCGCGCCGAATCCGCCGGTGGGGAACTCGCGTTCGAGATCCCACAGGGTCAGGCCGTGCTGATTGATGTCGAGGTCAGGGTGGGACCGCTGTCGGTAGACCAGGGGATCGATGTTGGCCATGAGGTGGCCGCGAGTGCGGTAGGCATCGATGAGTTCGATGACTCGTGCGGTCTTGTTGACGTCGTCCTGGTCCTCGGCCGAGACGTCGGGAACCCAGCGGACCGGCTCATAGGGCAGGCGCAGGGATTCGAAGACATCGTCGTAGAAGCCGTCTTCGCCCAGCAGGTAGCTGTGGACGAGCTTGAGGAACTCGCCCGATCCGGCGCCCTGGATCACACGGTGATCGTAGGTCGAGGTCATGGTCAGCACCTTGGACACGGCCAGGGAGTTGATGGTCTGCTGGCTGGCACCCTGGAATTCGGCGGGATAGTCGAGCGCGCCGACGCCGATGATGCAGCCCTGGCCCTTCGTCAGGCGCGGCACGGAGTGGACGGTGCCGATTCCGCCGGGGTTGGTCAGCGAGACCGTGGTGCCGGCGAAGTCGTCGGCGGTGAGCTTGCCCTGGCGTGCCTTGTCGACGAGGCCGTCGTAGGCGTCGACGAACTGACGGAAGGTCAGCGTCTCGGCCTTCTTGACGTTGGGCACGAGCAGGGTACGAGACCCGTCCTTCTTCGGAACGTCGATGGCGAGGCCGAAGTTGATGTGAGCAGGGGAGATCATCACGGGCTTGCCGTCGCGGACATCGTAGGAGACGTTCTGCGAGGGGAAGTTCTGCAGCGCACGGATCACGGCGAAGCCGATGAGGTGGGTGAACGAGACCTTTCCGCCGCGGGTCCGCTTGAGGTGCGAATTGATGACGATCCGGTTGTCGATGAGCGCCTTGGCAGGCAGTGCCCGGACCGACGTGGCGGTCGGGACTTCGAGCGACTCATCCATGTTCTTCGCGATGAGCTTCGCTGGGCCGCGCAGGGGAGTGATCGTCTCTTCGGGTGCGGGCTTCGGTGCAGTCTCCTTCGGAGTGACCTGCGGCACGGACTTGGTCTCGGCCTTCAGCGTCTCGGACTCGGCCGAGGACGGGGTGACTCCGCGGGATGTCGCCGGCGCTGCGGTGGAAGCCGGGGACTTGGCCTCTGTCTTCTTCTCAGCCGGCTTCGCCTCCTGCTTGGCGGCGGGCTCGGCAGCGGACTGAGCGCCTCCGCCGTTCTTCTCGTACTTGTCGAAGAAGGGCCACCAGGACTGGTCGACCGAATTCTTGTCTGACTTGTACTGCTCATACAATTCCTCGACCAGCCACTCGTTCGACCCGAAGTCTTCGACGGTGCGGTTAGGAGTATTGACGGACACGGCGTTGATCGCCTACTTCCTGATTCAAGACTTGCTGCTTAACGACATCTCCAAGCCTAACGTGATGTGCCATCGAATGTGCAGTTAAGGGACAATAGTGTTATGCGTTTCATCTCAAATGACCCGAACACCGATCTCGCCTACTCCGATGTGTTCCTCGTCCCGAATTCCTCGACCCTGACTTCGCGCTTCGCAGTCGATCTCACCACAACCGATCCGACCGGGTCGACCACTCCGCTCGTCGCGGCGAATATGACCGCTGTATCCGGTCGACGGATGGCGGAGACGATGGCCCGGCGCGGGGGACTGGCAGTGCTGCCGCAGGACATCCCGCTGACCGCTGCGCAGGAGACCATCGCCTGGGTGAAGAGCCGTGACCGGATCTTCGAATCCGCATTGCGCTTCGCCCCCGAGGACACAGTCCTCAATGCCCTGCACGTGCTGGCCAAGCGTCCGCACGGCTTCGGCGTCGTCGTCGATTCCGCAGGCAGGCTCGAAGGCATCATCAACGCCGCGGATCTGCGCGGAGTCGACCGTTTCACCTCGGTGGCGGAACTGCTGGACTCCTCACCCCATCTCATCCGCGCCTCCGAAGTCGACTGGGAGGACTCCGGGCAGCTGGAGAACCTCTTCGAGTCGATGACGGAGGCCCGGGCGGAGTTCGCCGCTGTCGTCGACGACGAGAACACCGTGCTCGGCAGCCTCACTCCGAAGTCGCTGCTGCGCTCGTCGATCTATACGCCCAACGTCGATGACCAGGGCCGACTGAAGATCGCCGTGGCCATCGGCGTCAACGGTGCCGCGGTCGAACGTGCCGCGGCCGTCGTCGAAGCCGGTGCCGATGTCCTCGTCGTCGACACCGCACACGGCCATCAGGTCAAGATGCTCGACACGCTGTCGGCGATCGCCGATGCCGAGCTCGGGGTGCCGATCGTGGCCGGCAACGTCGTCACCGCCGAAGGGGTCCGTGACCTCGTCGCGGCCGGCGCCGACATCGTCAAGGTCGGGGTCGGCCCGGGAGCCATGTGCACGACCCGGATGATGACCGCCGTCGGTCGTCCGCAGTTCAGCGCAGTGCTCGAATGCGCCGAGGCGGCTCGTGAGCTCGGTGCACATGTGTGGGCCGACGGCGGAGTCCGCTACCCCCGAGACGTCGCCCTGGCCCTGGCGGCCGGAGCTTCGCAGGTGATGGTCGGATCCTGGTTCGCCGGCACCCACGAATCCCCTGGCGACCTGCTCGTCGACGGCGACGGTCGGAAGTACAAGGAGAGCTTCGGAATGGCGTCGGCACGCGCCGTGGCCAACCGCACCCGCACGGAGTCGGCCTTCGCCAGGGCGCGGAAGGGACTGTTCGAAGAGGGCATCTCTTCGTCGACGATGTACATCGACCCGGAATCTCCGGGAGTCGAGGACCTGCTCGACGCGATCACGTCGGGCGTGCGCAGCTCCTGCACCTACGCCGGAGCCGGTGACCTCCGGGAATTCGCACGTCTGGCCGCGGTCGGAGTCCAGAGTGCCGCCGGATACGAAGAGGGCCGACCTGTGTCGGGAAGTTGGTAAGATCGCCTCATGCACAGTGACAGTCCCGGCCGGCGGGAAGCCGGCGCCCCAGATGACGATCCTCACCCCGCGAGGGTCTCTCACTTCACCCACTCTGCTCAGCAGATCGTCAACGGCGGGGACAGTCACTGATGGAATGGATACTCCTCGCCCTCGCACTGCTGCTCATCCTGGGCACCGGCGTCTTCGTCGCAGCCGAGTTCTCACTGCTGACCCTCGACCGTCATACGGCCGATCAGGCGGTCGAGGACGGCGTCGTCGGCGCGAAGACGCTGCGGCGCTCGATGACCCACCTGTCCACGCAGCTCTCGGCGGCGCAGGTGGGCATCACGATCACCACCCTGTTGACCGGTTACCTCATGGAACCGTCCCTGGGCAGGCTGCTGGCTCCGCTGTTCGAAGCCTGGGGCGTCGGCCCCGGAATCGCGGCACCGCTGGCGCTGACCATCGCCCTCATCGTCTCCACCGTGGGATCGATGATCTTCGGAGAGCTCGTCCCGAAGAACCTCGCCATCGCCGTGCCTCTGGCGACCGGCCGCATCGCCGCGCCGATGCAGTACGTGTTCTCGATCGTGTTCAAACCGGTCATCGCGGTCCTCAACGGCACGGCGAACAAGATCCTCATGTCGATGGGCATCGAGCCGCAGGAAGAGGGATCGGTGGGCCGTTCTCCGGAGGAGCTGACCTCCCTCGTGCGTCACTCCGCTGAAGAAGGCGTACTCGACGAGCAGACGGCGGGCCTGCTGGAGAGGACGCTGAGCTTCTCCGAGCGGACCGCCGAAGACGTGATGACCCCGCGCACACGCATGTCCACGGTGGACAAGGACACCACGGCCAGACAGATCATCGAACAGGCCCGGGACACCGGATTCTCCCGCTTCCCCGTGGCCGACGAGGACAAAGACCACATCGTCGGCGTCGTCCACGTCAAACAGGCCTTCGCCGTGCCCCCGGGCAACCGTGACGACGCCTATGCAGGAGGGCTGATGACCGAAGTCCGGGAGATTCCGGAGACCCAGCGTCTCGATCCGCTGCTCCTGGAGCTGCGGGCGACGGGCCTGCAGATGGCCGTGGTCGTCGATGAGTTCGGCGGCACTGCCGGAGTCGTCACCCTCGAAGACGTCGTCGAAGAACTCGTGGGCGAGGTCGCCGACGAGCATGATCGGATGCGCGTCGCGGCCCGACCGGCTCGCGACGGCTCCTGGATCGTGCCCGGTCAGCTGCGACCCGATGAGATCTCGTCGACGATCGGTGTGACCATCCCGGAGGACTCGGACTACGAGACTCTGGCCGGGTTCGTCCTCAAGGAGCTCGGACGGATTCCCGAACCGGGTGACGAGGTCCGCACCGAGGATGCGCGAATCGTGGTCGAAAGGATGCACGGGCGACGCATCGAACGCCTCCGGGTGGTGCTGCGCGCCGCCGACACGGGAGCGTTCGAAACCGGAGGTGAGACCCGATGAGCGCCGATTGGTTCGGACTGGTCTGGCTGGTCGTTCTGCTGCTGGGCAACTCATTCTTCGTCGCCGCCGAATTCGCTGTGGTCGCGGCCAAACGCTCACAGATCGAACCGCGAGCGGCAGAAGGCTCTGCAGCGGCGAAGACAGCGCTCTACGCGATGGAGCACGTGTCACTGATGCTGGCGATCTGCCAGCTCGGAATCACCGTGTGCTCCCTGCTTCTGGGCAACGTGGCCGAACCGGCCATCCACCATCTGCTCGCCGGTCCGCTCGAGGGCCTGGGCATTCCCGCGGGGCTGTCATCGACGATCTCCTTCGTCCTGGCACTGGGAGTCGTGACCTACCTGCACGTGGTCATCGGCGAGATGGTGCCGAAGAACCTGGCTCTGGCCGCATCCGGCCAGGCGGTGATTCTGCTGGCGACCCCCCTGGTGTTCCTGGCGCGGGTCTTCGGGTTCGTCATCCGTCCCCTCAACGGCCTGGCCAACGGGATCCTGCACCTGTTCAGGATCGAGGCCCGCGACGAGGTCAATGAGGCCTATACGATCGAACAGGTCGAATCGATCGTGGCCGAGTCGAAGCGCGAAGGACTGCTCAGCGATGACACCGGGCTGCTCAAGGGCGCCATCGAATTCAGCGACAAGACCGCGTCGGACATCATGGTCCCGATGTCCGAGCTCATCACGATCTCGGACAAGGTGACCCCGAACGAGCTCGTGACCCTGGTCGGAAAGACCGGCTACTCGCGGTACTTCGTCGTCGGTGACGACGGATATCCGCAGGACTACCTCCACATCAAGGACGTCCTCTACGCGGACACCGAAGAGGCCTTCGACTCTCCCGTGCAGAGCAAGCGCTTCCGCCCTCTGTTCACGGTCACGGCCGATGACGAGGTCGAGGAGGCTCTGGCACAGATGCAGAAGGCGGGAATCCACGTCGCCCGCGTCATCGACTCGCAGGCGCAGGTGCTCGGTCTGCTGTTCCTCGAGGACGTGCTCGAAGAGCTCGTCGGCGAGGTCCAGGATGCGATGCAGCGGGGACGATTCGACTTCCGCAGCTGAGCATGTCCGATCGGCCGATCAGTCGGGCTCAGCCGTTCGCCGCGACGGCGGTCTCCTGATTGCGGGGAGGCCGCCGTCGCGTCGTTGCGTCCGCTGCGGGCGCTGTGCCGGTGCGCGGGGCTGCGCGTGCGGGCAGTGGCGAAGGGTCTGTGCTCGCGGGAACGTTTCTGTCGGCGCGGAGTCCCATTCGTGACCGATTGTGTAACGGTTCGTAACGAAACAGTGATTCAGGACACCTGGAGTAGAGCGCCTGTAGTCGTTCGTGATGACTCATCGTCGGCGAATGACCTGGTCACACGCTGTGTATGAACTGAAGGTGACATTCTGTAACGATGTCGTTATAGTGTTGTGACATAAGCTTTCGGGTGCCCGGCAGAGGGCCTCCACCGCACAATCTTCACCAACAGTATGGAGCACTATGTCGAGTGAGCTCTCGACCGTCGAGGCGCCGCCGGTCCGCCGACGTGATCTGCGCAAGCAGAACGCCTCCTCGCAGGTTTCGCCGATCAACTCTTCGCATTCCGTGACATCGCAGTCGCGGAGCAGCGCATCCGCAGCCCTCTCGCCCCGTCGTGCGGCCATGGCCGCCGAGGCCCGCGCCGCAGCGGGTTCACCGCGCCGTGCCGCGATGGCCAAGGAGGCTTCACTGCCGCTGACCCCAGCAGGCCATACGTCGTCGTTGGCCGCAACTGAGCTCGGCAGGCGCGGTTCCGACGGTTCGCTGCTGCGCTCGGTCCGCCGTCGCCAGGTCACGACCTTCTCGGCTCTGGCCACGGTCTCGGTGACCGGCACCGCCATCGCCGCTGTGATGGTCGCCGGGAACATGAGCGGCAGCCAGGAAGTCAAGGTCGATGACACTGCCGCGCAATCCCAGCCGCGTGCGATCAACGCCGAATCGGTCTCCGCCGACATCAAGGTCGACGAGGACGACAAGACTGCGATGACCATCGGCGCCCCGAGCGCCAAGCAGACGAAGGTGGAAGCGGCGTCCAGAGCGATCACGAAGACCGTTCTGCCCGGCTGTGACGAAGCCGCGCCGAAGGGCGACGCGAGCAACGGCGAACTGCCCGACGAATGGCTGTGCGAGATCGGTGTGGGCAGCCACAAGCTGCGCTCCGATGCCGCCGTATCGTTTGCGAAGATGAACGCTGCCTTCAAGAAGGACACCGGCAAAGACCTCGCGGTCACCGATTCCTACCGGTCGCTGTCGTCCCAGGTCTCCGTCGCCGCACGCAAGCCCGGCTTCGCAGCCCGTCCCGGAACGTCCAACCACGGATGGGGTCTGGCGCTCGACTTCGGTGGGGGAACGCAGAACGGCACCGGTCAGCAGTACGAGTGGCTCGTCGCGAACGCCGAGAAGTTCGGGTGGGAGAATCCTGACTGGGCCAAGCGCAATTCCTATGAACTCTGGCACTGGGAGTACGTTCCCGGCCGCAAGGCCATGAAGGGCGCCTGATCTGCACTGATATCGCTGATCACAGCCCCGCGACACCGCGTGCAGTCCTGGCGGGACTGCACGCGGTGTCGTTTTGGGAGGTGGTGCCAAACGGTGATAGAGTAGCTTCCGTTGCCCGCGTAGCT
This sequence comes from Brevibacterium sp. VCM10, assembly GCF_000583215.1. Classification (NCBI taxonomy): domain Bacteria; kingdom Bacillati; phylum Actinomycetota; class Actinomycetes; order Micrococcales; family Brevibacteriaceae; genus Brevibacterium; species Brevibacterium sp. VCM10. The sequence goes on along the minus strand of NZ_JAJB01000009.1, from coordinate 38,093 downwards.
CAGTGGATAGAGCGTCTGCCTCCGGAGCAGAAGGTCGTAGGTTCGAATCCTGTCGCGGGCACCACGACACCGCCCATCTCAACCGCTGAGGTGGGCGGTTTGCGCATACGCGGTCCGAACTGTCGGCGGTGCAGTCAGGATCCGATGCAGTCGGAGACGAGACCCGGACCGTGATGTGAGGCATGCGATGTCGGAACCTGCTGATGAGGCCGTCCAGACCGGCGCGGGGGATGATGACATCGTCCTCCGCGCGCAGGGCCTGCGCAAAAGCTTCGGCCGCGGCGACACGGCAGTCGACGCTCTCGACGACATCAGCGTCGACTTCGAATCCGGTCGCTTCACCGCTATCATGGGACCCTCAGGGTCGGGCAAGTCGACATTCATGCATGTCCTCGCCGGTCTCGATCGCGTCGATTCGGGCTCGATCATCATGCGCGGCCACGACATCACTCGTCTCAACGATCGGCAGCTGACCCAGCTGCGCCGTGACCGCGTCGGCTTCATCTTCCAAGCATTCAACCTCGTCCCGACCCTGAGCGCAGAGCAGAACATCGAACTGCCGGTGTCGCTGGCCAGGAAGAAGATCGATCGCGAGTGGAAGGCCGAAGTCGTCGAACGACTCGAACTCGGCGATCGCCTCCAGCATCGTCCGCACGAGCTCTCCGGCGGTCAGCAGCAGCGAGTCGCCGTGGCCCGGGCCCTGCTGACCCGGCCGGACGTCATCTTCGCCGATGAGCCCACGGGAAATCTCGACTCCCACGCGGGAGCGGAGGTCCTGTCCCTGCTCGGCCGGGCCACGACCCTGTACGGGCAGACGATCATCATGGTCACCCACGATCCCGTGGCGGCATCCCATGCCGGTCGGGTCGTCCTCCTCAAGGACGGCCGGGCCACGGGTGAAGTCCGTCAGCCGACGCGGGAGAGCGTGGTCACGGCGCTGAGCGAACTGAGCACTCTGTGATCGCAGTCGCTCTCGCGCAGATCCGGATCCACTGGGCCCGGTTCCTCGCCATCGGCCTCGGCATCGCCCTGGCCGCGGGTTTCGTCGCGACGACCCTGATCATCAACTCGTCGCTGCAGGACAGCCTCGAACACGCCGTCGGCCGTTCGTTCGAGAAAGCCGACCTCGCAGTCATTCCGGACAGAGACGTCTTCGTCGGGGGAGACGAGGCGTCTCCGCTGCTGGGACCCCTGGCCGATGTCGACGGGGTGAGCAGTGCGTCTCTGTCGGCCCGCACCGTGACCACCGGCAGAGGCGCCTCATTCTCCGAGAGCTCCTTTGCTCTGTCCCCGGTGCCTGCCGATGAACGCCACGACACGTTCGACATGGTCTCGGGCCAGCGACCGGACGCGACGACGGACCTCGTGCTCGATACCCGCACGGCAGCCGACCTCGCCATCGGCATCGGTGATGAGATCCGCTTCACCGTCGACGCCGTTCCGGTGGGCAGCGGAGACGATGACATGCCCGTCTATCGGGGACCGAGCCAGAGCAGTGTCACCTTCTCCGTCGTCGGCATCGCCGAACTGGGGCAGGACCCGGCGCTGCCCGGAGCCACTCGGGCACTGACGAGCGCCGCTGGCTACCAGGAGTACTTCGCCCAGCAGGGTGATGTCATCGCCATTCAGATCGCATTCGAGGACGGCGCGGACCCGGAGACGGTGCGATCTCAGCTGCAGACGGTCATCGACGAATCTGAGCTGCGCGGCAGCCTCGAAGCGCTCACCGTGGACGACGCCGTGAGCGCGAAGACCGATCGGCTCTCCGGGGGCAATGCCGTCGTGACCGGGTTCCTGCTCGTGTTCGCCGGAATCTCCGTCATCGTCGCCATCCTTGTCGTCTCCAACACCTTCTCGGTCATCGTCGCCGGGCGTCGTCGCGACCTCGCACTGCTGCGCTGCCTCGGCGCCAGCCGAGCGCAGATGTACAGCTCCGTCGTGGCCGAAGGGCTCTTCGTCGGTGTGCTCGGATCGATCTTCGGCGTCCTCGCCGGGATCGTCGTCAGTCGCGGACTGATGGCCGCCGCGGTGCGCTACTGGCCCGCGGAATTCCCCTACGACACCCTCACCGTCCCTGTCTCCGCTCTGGTCAGCGGCATCGTCGTGGGTGCCCTGCTGACGATCGTGGCCACCATCCGCCCGGCTCGCAGCGCCATCGCCGTGACGCCGCTCGAAGCCCTCCAGCCCTTGGACGCCTCCATCTCGCCGAGAACCCGCGCCCGACCCCGCCACCTCATCGGCTTCGGCCTCATCGGCCTGGGCGCACTTCTCGTCATCGTCTCCGTCTACGCTGTGCCGACCTCCGAGCGCTGGATCCTCGGGGGAGCGCTGGGCGGAGGTCTCGTGGTCACCGGACTGGTCATCAGCTCCGCGAAGATCATCCCGCCGGTCGTCGCGTGGGCGGGGGAGGTGCTGTTCAGCCCGTGGGGCGTGCCCGGGCAGCTGGCGACCTTGAACACGCTGCGCAATCCGCGCCGCACCGCGGCCACGGCCACGGCGCTGATCATCGGTGTGACCCTGGTGGCGACGATCCTCGTCGGCGGCATGTCGACGAAGGCGACGCTGAGTCACGGACTCGACCAGCGCTATCCGGTCGACATCTCCGTGCCGCTGTCGGGCCTCGTCGACGGTGATGAACTCGACGAGGTGCGCGAGATCCCGGGCGTGTCCACCGCGGTCACCGCCCACCGCGCCGAGGCGGTCGAGGATTTCGAGGGCTCCCGTCCAGAGATCTTCGTCCTCGACCCGGACAGCGCCGACACCGTGCTCGGAGACGCGGCAGCCGATATCGTGTCCGGACGGGTCACCGTTCCCGAGGACTACAGCTCAGCGACCGTGCGGGTGAGAGGACTCACCGAGATGAGCGTGCCTGTGCACAGGGACGGTCTGTCCAGCCTCGCCTTCTTCACCACTCCCGATGTCGGCAACGACCTCGGCATCTCGGCGACGACGACGGCTGTGCTCGTCCGCCTCGATGAGGACGTCGACATCGACGAGATCACGCGCATCCGCCAGTCCGTGGCCGAGGCACTCGACGTCTCCAGCGAGGAGGTCGGCGGCTCCGCCGTCGCCCGGGGCACCTATTCCGAACTCATCGACGTCATGCTCACCGGGGCGGTGGCCCTGCTCTTCATCTCTGTGATCATCGCGCTCATCGGCGTTTCGAACACGGTCAGTCTCTCCGTCATCGAACGCCAGAGGGAGAACGCGCTGATGCGGGCGCTGGGCCTGAGCATCTCGCAGCTGCGGACCCTGCTGGCGCTCGAAGCGGTGCTCATCTCATCTGTGGCCGCACTGCTCGGACTCGTCCTCGGTGGAGCATTGGGCATCGTCGGCACCCGTCTCGTCACTCATGGCTACTCCACCGACCTCATCGTCGACGTCTCCGTCGTGTCCTTCCTCGGCATCCTCGGGGTGGCGGTCATCGCCGGGATCCTCTCTGCTCTGGCGCCGGCCAGGCGGGCGTCTCGGCTCTCACCCGTCGAGGGACTCAAACTCGACTTCTGATGGGCCCCGGCCACCGAACCGGACGTCGGTGTCTGATAGGAAAGAGCTCATGAACTCCGCGCGCATCCGCTTTCTGATCGTCCTCGGAATCGTCTTCGCTGCCTTCAATCTGCGCCCGGGAGTCACCGGGCTCTCGCCTCTGCTCGACACGATGGGCGAAGAGATCGACCTGAGCGCGGTGTTCCTGGCCGTCATCGGCATGCTGCCGCCGCTGCTCTACGGCATCAGCGGCTTCATCACACCGCGGCTCTATGCCCGCTTCTCCGGACTCGGCCTGACCTTGGCCGCCATGGTGATGGTCATGATCGGACTGGGTGTCCGCGCGGTCATCGATTCGCCGTCGCTGTTCCTGGCGCTGAGCGTGTTGGCCCTGCTGGGAATGGGCATCGGCAACGTCATCCTCCCGCCCCTGGTGAAATCATATTTCCCCGACAGAGTGGCCCTCATGTCGACCGTGCACGTCGGGCTCCTCCAGTTCGGGACATTCATTCCGCCGCTCGTGGCGGTTCCCCTCGCCTCCGGTGTCGGTTGGAGAGGCTCACTGCTCGTCTGGGCCGCTTTCGCGGCTCTGGGGGCGGTCGTGTGGATCGTCATCCGCATCGTCAGGCCCGCACCCGCCACCGAGGTGGCCGTCGCCGTCGTCGGCGGCAGTGAGCTCTCCCGCCTTCTGCGCAGCCGTCGGGCCTGGGCGCTGATGACGATGACGGGACTGACATCGTTCAACAACTTCATCCTCTTCACCTGGCTGCCGAGCCTGCTCACCCGCTCCGGATTCGATGCGGCATTCGGCGGAGCGATGCTGGCGCTGGTCACCGCCATCCCGCTCGTCCTCGGCTTCGTCCTGCCGACCATCGCGCAGAAGATGAGATCGGCCCATCTCATCGTCGTCGGCTTCTGCCTCAGCCTGGCCGTGGGCTACCTGGGGCTGTGGCTGCTGCCCACGGCGGCCCCCGTTCTGTGGACCGTACTGCTGGGCATCGGCATCTCCACGTTCCCGCTCGCGCTGACACTGATCACCCTGCGTGCACGCGACGCCGAAGCGGCGGCCTCCCTGTCCGGTTTCGTCCAGGGCGGCGGTTACCTCCTGGCGGCCACCGGCCCACTGATCTTCGCGTTCCTCATCCAGAGCTTCGACAGCATGTGGCCGGCATTCGCTGTGGTGCTCGCCTCAGTGGCGGTCAAGTTCTTCGTCAGCCACACCGCCTGCCGCCCCGGCGCCATCTGAGGCCGTCCGGGCATCCGTCTCGTCATGAGAGCGAAGATGACGCCGGATTCGTCCTCGCAGTCCGGCCCCGAGTACTCTGTTCGAGTGACCCCGGAAGACCTGCAGACTGCACTCGCGCGCGCCTTGGCGACGGCCGACGCAGGTCTTGTGGCGCCGGGATCCGCCGCGGTCATCGACGTTCGGGCCTCGGCCCGTCCCGACCTCGGTGACTGGACGACACCCGTGGCGCTGCGCGCCGCCGCTTCAGCCGAGCTGCGAACCCGACTCGCCGCACATCTGTGCACCGAACTGCGCGCCCTGCCCGAGGTGGCGGACGCAGTCGTGTCCGGGCCCGGATTCGTCAACGTGACCCTCACCCCGGCCGCGCGTGCGCGGGTGATCTGCGACATCATCAGAGCGGGAGCACGAGCCGACACCCACAGCGGAGCGGAACAGGATGGAACGACGTTCCGCGCGCTGGTCTCCGCATCCGACCGGGAGCTGGCACCGGGTCTGCCCGCCGACGGCCGCGGCAACGATGTCGATTCGGGCGCTGTGAACGCCCTCCAGCGCGGCCACGCCGCGGCCTGCCGCGAACTGCGGCGGGCACACCGAGCGGGAATCCCGACCACGGCCAGCGACCTGGCGACGCTCGCGCAGCCGAGTGAGACCCGGATGCTCACCATCGTGGCGGGGCTGCCGTCCGCGCTGGAACGGTCGCGCCGCCTCGGCGAGTCCGAACCTCTGCTCACAGCGCTGCTCGAGCTCGGCGCAGTTGTCGAGACCTGGCTGCGTCGCTGCCCGGTCACTCCGACGGTCGATGAGAACATCACCGTCACCCATGCCTCCCGGCTCTTCGCTCTGAGAGCCGTGATCATCGTCCTCGCCGCAGGACTACGACACTTGGGCGCTTCGGCCCCGGAGAGGATCTGATGCCCGCACATATCGCAGGGACACTGCACGCGACCCCGGCCCCGGTGTGGCTGCCCTATCCCGATGACGTCAATGCGCTGCTGCCGAGTCTGTGGTCGGACAACGTCACGAAGACCGACGACGGTGTGCTCACGATCGCCGGTCATTCCGTGACGGACCTGGCCGAACGCTACGGAACCCCCACCCTCGTCATGGACGTCGCTGACTTCCGCAGCCGTGCCGAGGCCTACCTGAGCACGTTCTCCAACGCCTTCTCCGTGGAGAAGGGACTGGCCGGCGCCGATGTGTTCTACGCCGGGAAGGCATTCCTGTGCACAGCTGTGGCCCGCTGGGTGCATGAGGCCGGGCTCGGCCTCGACACCTGCTCCCTGGGCGAGATGATGATCGCCCGCGCCGCCGGTGTCCCCGGCGACCGCGTCGGGCTGCACGGAAACAGCAAATCGGCGGCGGAGCTCGAATACGCCCTCGACTACGGCGTGGCCAGGATCTTCGTCGACAGCCTCGATGAGGTCGCGCGCCTCGAATCCATCGCCGCGGCCAGAGGAACCGTCGCACCGGTCATGCTGCGGGTCACGGTCGGCGTCGAAGCGCACACCCATGATTTCATCGCCACGGCCCACGAGGACCAGAAGTTCGGGCTCTCTCTCGCCGACGGCACCGCCGCCCGGGCAGCGCGTCTGGTCGCGGAATCCGCCCACCTGCGTCTCGACGGCCTCCATTCGCATATCGGTTCGCAGATCTTCGACATCTCCGGATTCCAGGTCGCCGCCGCCCGCGTGCTCGCCTTCCGTGCCGAGATCATGGGCGAACACGGCATCGACCTGCCCGATGTCGACCTCGGCGGCGGCTTCGGCATCCGCTACACCTCGCAGGACACCCCGATCCCGGTCACGGAGATGGCCGAGGAACTCGCCTCCGTCGTGGCCAAGGAATGCCGGGGGCTGGGCACGAGCGTCCCGCGGATCTCCATCGAGCCCGGTCGGGCCATCGTCTCCCCGGCGGTGTTCACGCTCTACGAAGTCGGCACGGTCAAGCAGGTGAGCACCGACAGCGGCACTCGCACCTATGTCGCCGTCGACGGGGGCATGAGCGACAACATCCGCACCGCACTCTACGACGCGGATTACTCATGCACTCTGGCCAACCGGAACTCGAACGCCGAGCCGGCGATCGTGCGGGTCGTCGGCAAACACTGCGAATCCGGTGACATCATCGTCCGCGACGAGTACATGGGCGCTGACGTGAGCGCGGGTGACCTCGTCGCGGTGCCGACCACCGGAGCGTACTGCCGGTCGCTGGCCAACAACTACAACCACCTGCCCCGGCCGGGTGTGCTCGGCGTCGAGGCCGATAGAGTTGAGTGGATCGTGACTCCCGAGAACCACACGCAGATGTTCGCCACCGACCCGGGGATGGCCGGGGGAGGAACGTCACACTGATGAGCGTGAGAGACAAGAGCGGAAAGGTGAGGAAATGCAGGCACTGAAGGTTGCCATGCTCGGATGCGGAGTCGTCGGCACGGAGGTCGCCGCCCGGATTCAGAACCGTGCAGAGGGCCTGGCCGAACGCATCGGCGCTCCGCTGGAGTTGAGCGCCATCGTCGTCCGCGATGTCTCGAAGGCCCGCCCGGGAATCGATGAGAAGCTGCTGACGACCGACGCCGAGGCGGCCATCGCCGGGGCCGATATCGTCGTCGAGCTGATGGGCGGGATCGAACCGGCCCGCTCGCTCATCACCGCTGCTCTGCGACAGGGATCGTCGGTCGTGACCGCGAACAAGGCGCTGCTGGCCGCCAGCTACGGCGAGCTCATGTCCGCAGCCGATGCCGCCGGAGTCCGACTCGAACACGAAGCGGCGGTGGCCGGTGCGATTCCGATCATCCGGCCCGTCGGCGATTCGCTGGCCGGTGACCGGATCGAACGCATCATCGGCATCGTCAACGGCACGACGAACTTCATCCTCGACCAGATGGACTCCGAAGGCTGGGACTTCGACCACGCGCTGACCACCGCACAGGAGCTCGGATACGCCGAGGCCGATCCGACCGCCGACATCGGCGGACACGATGCTGCTGCGAAGGCTGCGATCCTGTCCTCCCTGGCCTTCCACGCCCCTGTGTCGATCGATGATGTCCACGTCGAAGGCATCGAAGGCATCACCGCCGAGATGGTCGAAACCGCCCGGGACCAGGGCTTCGTCATCAAACTCCTGGCCGTCTGCGAACGCGTCGCCTCCTCGCCGGCCGGAGCCGGTCTCTCTGCACGCGTGTACCCGGCACTGCTCGACCGGGGCCACGCCCTGGCATCCGTGCGCGGTGCGTTCAACGCCGTGTTCATCGAAGCAGAAGCCGCCGGCGAGCTGATGTTCTACGGACAGGGAGCCGGCGGAGCACCGACGGCATCGGCAGTGCTCGGAGATCTCGTGTCAGTGGCCAGACGCAAGGTGCTCGGCGGACGCGGACAGTACGAACGTCCCTTCCACGACGACTACCCGATCCTGCCGATCTCGGCGATCACGACCCGATACCACATCACTCTCGACGTGGTCGATCGGCCCGGCGTCCTCGCCGCGGTCTCCGAGGTATTCGCCGACGAAGGGGCATCCATCGAACTCATGCGACAGACGATCGGTGACATCGACGACGACGGCATCCAGCACGCGAAGCTCGTGCTCGCCACCCATTCGAACACCGACTCGACTCTGCAGAAGACGGTCGATCGACTCATCGATCTGCCTGTCGTCCACACCGTCAAATCCGTGATCCGCGTAGAAGGACAGTGACCATGAACTACCCCAGACACCAGTGGCAGGGCGTCGTCGAGGAGTACCGCAGCCTCCTCAACATCTGCGACGACACTCCTGCAGTCACCCTCGGTGAAGGCGGGACCCCGCTGATCCGGGCGGAGAAGCTCAGCGCGCGCACCGGTGCCCAGGTGTGGGTGAAGTACGAAGGCCTCAACCCGACCGCGTCCTTCAAGGACCGCGGCATGACGATGGCGATCACGAAGGCCGTCTCCCACGGCGCCAAGGCCGTCATCTGCGCCTCGACGGGCAACACCTCGGCCTCGGCCGCGGCCTATGCCACGAAGGCCGGACTCACCTGTGCCGTGCTCGTGCCCACCGGCAAGATCGCGCCTGGGAAGATGAGCCAGGCCATCGCGCACGGGGCGACTCTGCTCGAAGTCGACGGAAACTTCGACGACTGTCTGACGCTGTGCCGCAAGCTCTCCGAGTCCTATCCTGTCCACCTCGTCAACTCGGTCAACCCGGATCGCATCGAAGGTCAGAAGACCGCGGCCTTCGAAGTCGTCGATGTCCTCGGCGACGCCCCCGACATCCATGTTCTGCCCGTCGGCAACGCCGGCAACATCACGGCGTACTGGAAGGGCTACAACGAATACCGCGAACACGGGATCTCCACGCAGCTGCCGCAGATGTGGGGCTTCCAGGCCGCCGGCGCCGCACCGCTGGTCCTCGGGCATCCGGTCGACGAACCCGACACGGTGGCGACCGCCATCCGGATCGGGAACCCCGCGAGTTGGACGCAGGCCGAAACGGCGCGTGACGACTCGGGCGGTCGCATCGATTCGGTCACTGACGACGAGATCCTCGCCGCCCACAAGTTCCTCTCGCGTGAAGAGGGCATCTTCGTCGAACCCGGTTCGGCCGCCTCGGTGGCGGGTCTGCTGAAGATGGCCGACGCGGGCGATGTCCCTGCCGGTGCGACGATCGCGGTGACCGTGACCGGTCACGGTCTCAAGGATCCCAGCTGGGCCCTGCACACCGCAGACGGATCCGATATCGAGACCCAGCGGGTCTCCGTCGACGCCGTCAGCGCCGCTCGCGCGCTGGGACTCGAGGACAGCTGAGCGTGCGCGTGAGACTCGAGGTCCCGGCCACCTCGGCGAATCTGGGACCCGGCTACGACTCGTACGGGCTGGCGCTCGACATCGTCGACACCCTCACTCTCACCGTCGCAGACGCAGCGGTCGACCCTGACCGCTGCGTCGAGGTGACGGGGGAGGGCGCCGAGGTGCTGTCACGCGACCGTTCGCACCTGATCATGCGGATCATCGGGGAGGTGCTCGAGGCGGAGTTCCCCGACGTCGCGGCCGATCTGAGTCCTCGGCTGTCGCTCGAGTGCGTCAACCGGATCCCGCATTCGCGCGGGATGGGCTCTTCGGCGGCCGCGGTCGTGGCGGGGATCGGCCTCGCCGCGGAGCTCGGAGCCTGGTCGACCGGAGAGGAGATGAGTCGAGATCGGATCCTCGAGATCGCCACCGCGATCGAGGGCCATCCGGACAATGCCGCGCCCGCGATCTACGGGGGTCTCACCGTCTCCCTGTCTGCGCCGGTCCAGTCATGGCAGGTGCCCGTGCGCACGCTCGAGCACGTCACCGTGCTCGTTCCCTCCGTCCGCCTCGACACCGAGGTCGCCCGCGGCCTCATTCCCGCAGGTATCGACCATGCGATCGCGGCGGACAACTCGGCTCGGGCGGGCCTGCTCGTGCACGGACTGAGCAACGACGCGCAGGTGCTCTTCGAAGCCACTCGTGATCGGCTCCATCAGGAGTTCCGCCGCAGCGCCTATCCGGAGTCGATGGAACTCGTCGACGCGCTGCGTGCCGAGGGGTTCCCTGCTGTCATCTCCGGAGCCGGACCGACGGTGCTCGTCCTCGCCGAGGCGGTGCCCGACACCCTCGTGCCGGCCGGCATCGTCGCTCATCGGACTGCGATTGACCTCGGCGGTTATCGGGTGAGCCGAGAAAATTGAGGAAACGATTCGCCAGATCGTCTCCGAACAAGTAGACTGTGGGTGTTCCGACAGGGCACGGCTTCCCGCTGTTCTTCACAGACCCGTCGCCGATGTCATACATTCTGGAACATCTCCTGCTCATTCTTTAGCAGGTTTTCTTTCACAACGCACCGTCAAAGGTGTTTCCGTCGCCGTGAGCAAACGGCACATGCCGCACGGCCGAAAGAGGGAGAAGGACCTTCGTGTCTGAAACCACCACTCAGGATTCCACCCCGCGCACAGGCAGCCTCACAGCGCTGCGGCTGCCTCAGCTCCAGGAAATGGCTGCCGGGCTGGGAATCAAGGGTTACCGTCGCCTTCGCAAGAGCGAACTGATCGACGCCATCAACAGCCACTCGGGCGGATCCGCTGAGACGAAGTCCGCCCCCGCCGAGAAGAAGTCCTCCGGCGAGCCCGCTGCGAAGGCCGAGAAGCCGGCGGAGAAGCGGGACGAGAAGAAGCAGGACTCGACGAACCGCCGTTCCTCGCGTCGTTCCTCCGCTGCCGCCTCCGAGGATGCTCCGGCGCTCATCGTCGAACCGCACTCCGACGATTCCTCGGCGAATGAGTCCGGTGCACAGCAGTCCGGGGAAGCATCCGCCGATGAGTCGAACGGCGACCAGGATCGCCAGCGCTCCCGCCGCAGCCGCTCGCGTTCTCGGGGCTCGGAGTCCCAGAACGCGGAGTCCCGGAACGAGGACCGTGATGGCAGCGGCGAAGAATCCTCCGACCGCAACGGCGGCCAGGATCGTTCCGACCGTGACCAACGCGGAGGACGCGACAACGACCGTCGCAGCAAGAACAACGACCGTTCCGACGACAACCGAGGCGGCAACGAGCGCAACGGCCGTGGCAACAACGACCGGAACGGCGGAAACGATCGCGGGAACCGCAACGACCGCGGCGGAAACAACGACCGCAACGATCGTCGCAACCGCAGCAACGACGATGACGACCGCGGCGGCAACCGTCGCGGACGGGGTCGGGACCGGAAGCGTCGCGGCCGCGGCAACGACGAGCCGGAGATCCGCAACGACGATGTGCTCATTCCCGTCGGCGGCATCCTCGACGTCCACGACAACTACGCCTTCCTCCGCACCTCCGGCTACCTGCCGGGGCCGAACGACGTCTATCTCTCGGCATCCATGGTGCGCAAGAACGGCCTGCGCAAGGGCGACGCCGTCGCCGGCGCGATCCGTCAGCCGCGTGAGAACGAACAGCGGGGCAACAAGCGCGAGAAGTTCGATGCTCTCGTCCGCCTCGACTCCGTCAACGGACTCACCGTCGACGATGCGCGCAGCCGTGTCGAGTTCTCAAAGCTGACTCCGCTCTACCCGCAGGAACGACTGCGTCTCGAGACCACCTCGAAGCTGCACTCGACCCGCCTCATCGATCTCATCACCCCCATCGGCAAGGGACAGCGCGGACTCATCGTCGCGCCCCCGAAGGCGGGCAAGACGACGATCATGCAGCAGATCGCGAATGCGATCACCGAGAACAATCCCGAAGCGCATCTCATGGTCGTCCTCGTCGACGAACGTCCCGAGGAAGTCACGGACATGCAGCGCGCGGTCAAGGGCGAAGTCATCGCCTCGACCTTCGATCGTCCGGCCGACGACCACACCACGATCGCCGAGCTCGCCATCGAACGCGCCAAGCGTCTCGTCGAGATGGGCTCCGACGTGGTCGTGCTGCTCGACAACATCACTCGCCTGGGTCGTGCCTACAACATCGCGCAGCCGGCATCCGGCCGGATCCTCTCCGGCGGTGTCGACGCCAATGCGCTCTACCCGCCGAAGAAGTTCTTCGGTGCGGCACGCAACATCGAAGGCGGCGGCTCGCTGACCATCCTGGCCACAGCCCTCGTCGAGACCGGTTCGAAGATGGACGAAGTCATCTTCGAGGAGTTCAAGGGCACCGGCAATATGGAGCTGCGTCTGAGCCGACAGCTCGCCGACAAGCGCATCTTCCCGGCCATCGACGTCAACTCCTCAAGCACCCGTCGCGAAGAGATGCTCATGACCAATGAAGAGACGAAGGTCATGTGGCAGCTGCGCCGACTGCTCTCGGGACTCGAGCAGCAGCAGGCCGTCGAACTGCTCATGTCGAAGCTCAAGGAGACCGGCTCGAACGTCGAGTTCCTCATGCAGGTCCAGAAGACGACCCCGCTGCCGAAGTCGTCGACCGACAACAGCTGAGATGGTCGACGACACCCTCACGGCCAGCGTCAGTGCACTGCTCGATGAGCATGCGCGGGTGCAGGAGGAACTCTCCGACCCCGCGGTCCACGCTGACGCCGGCCGGGCCAAGAAGCTGACCCGGCGGTACGCGGAACTCGACAAGGTCGCCGCGGCCGCCCGGCACTTCGCCCAACTCGAAGCCGATCACGCCGCCGCGGTGGAACTGGCCGCGGACGACGCCGACTTCGCCTCCGAGGCCAAGCGGCTGGCGGCAGAGATGGACACGGCCGAGGGTGAGCTCAAGGATCTCCTGGTTCCCAGCGACCCGGACGACTCCCGGGACGCGATCATCGAGATCAAAGCCGGCGAAGGCGGGGACGAATCCGCACTGTTCGCCGGCGATCTGCTGCGGATGTATCAGCGGTGGATCGACTCGCGGGGCTGGTCGAGCCAGATTCTCGACGCCACGCATTCGGATCTGGGCGGATACAAAGACGTCAGCATGGCCGTCAAGGCGAAGAACGACGGTGCCTACGGCTGGGTGAAGTTCGAAGGCGGAGTGCACCGGGTCCAAAGGGTCCCGGTCACAGAGTCGCAGGGGCGCATCCACACCTCAGCCGCCGGCGTGCTCGTCTTCCCCGAAGTCGACGAGCCCGAAGAGGTGCAGCTGGACGAACACGATCTGCGCATCGACGTCTACCGCTCATCCGGCCCCGGCGGCCAGTCCGTGAACACCACCGATTCCGCTGTGCGCATCACACACCTGCCGACCGGAATCACCGCAAGCTGCCAGAACGAGAAGTCGCAGCTGCAGAACAAAGAGGCAGCGATGCGCATGCTTCGCGCCCGGATCCTGGCCAAGCAGGCCGAAGAGGCCGCGGCGGAGGCCGCGGATATCCGTCGGTCTCAGGTCCGCACCGTCGACCGCTCCGAACGCATCCGCACCTATAACTTCCCGGAGAACCGGATCACCGATCACCGCACAGGATACAAGGCCTACAACCTCGATCAGGTGCTGACAGGCGACCTCGATCCCGTCATCGGGTCCTGCCGCGACGCCGACAAGGCCGCTCGCCTCGACGCGCTGGGGGACTGACCTGGACACCGACAGCCCGAGGCTCGTCTCCGCTCTCCTGCGCGGGGCCGCCACACTCTTCACCGAGGCGGGAATCGCGAGTCCCGAAGCCGATGCGCTCGAGCTGCTCGCCCACGCCTGGGAGATCGACCGGGCAGCGCTGAACCGCCATCGCCTCTTCGACGACCCGGTGCCGGAACCCGTGAGTGCACGATTCGCCGAACTCTGTGACCGGCGCCGGCAGCGGACACCGCTGCAGCACCTCACCGGCATCGCCTACTTCCGTCACCTGCAGCTGCAGGTCGGTCCCGGAGTCTTCGTCCCCCGCCCGGAGACCGAACTCCTCGTCGGCGGTGTCCTCGCCGAACTGGCCGAACTCTCCACCACCGACTCTCCGACCGGGACCGACGAGGTTCGACGCCCAATCGTCATCGACCTCTGCTCCGGGTCGGGTGCGATCTCACTGTCCGTGGCCACCGAATTCGATGGCGTCGATGTCCTCGGCGTCGAACGCGAACCCGCCGCGCTCGACTGGTCGCTTAAGAACCTCGCGCACAGCCGCCTCGGCGATTCGAACGTCGAGTTCATCGGCGCAGATGCGACGACGATCACCGATGCGCGACCAAATCTGCGCGGGCGAGCCGACATCGTGGTGACGAACCCACCCTATGTGCCTGATGCCGCGGTGCCGCGGGACCCGGAGGTGGCCGATCATGACCCGGCGGCCGCGCTCTTCGGCGGAGACACGGGGCTGGAGATACCGGGGCTCATCATCCGCGAGGCCGAGCAGCTGCTGCGACCCGGGGGGCTCTTCCTCATAGAACACAGCGAAGAACAGGGCGTCGGGGCACGGGACCTGCTGGAGGCCACGGCCAGTCTGAGACATGCCGCCACCTTCCAGGACTACACTGGACGCGACCGCTATACCGTGGCGCGCCGCGAGGCCTAGGCACCAGCGGGGACGATTCCGCTCCGCGCCCGGCCCTGCACCGCGACCACACCGAACATTCGAAACGGAGAACTCGTGTCGAGACGATTCGACGTCAGCCAAGCCGAAATCCGTGAGCTCGTCTTCGACGAGTGCGCGCGAGTCGTCGACACGGGCAACCTGCTCGTCATTCCCACCGATACCGTCTACGGGATCGCCGCCGATGCCTTCAGCGCTGCGGCCGTCGCGGCACTGCTCGCGGCCAAGGGCCGCGGCCGCGACATGCCGCCTCCGGTTCTCGTCCCACGCGCGGAGACCATCTTCGGTCTCGTCGACGGGGTCGATGAGACCGTGCTGGCGCTGACGGCGAAGTTCTGGCCCGGACCGCTGACGATCATCGCCAACGCCCAGCCCTCCCTCGATTGGGACCTCGGCGACACCCACGGAACCGTGGCCGTGCGCATGCCCGACGACGAGTCGGCACTGGCACTGCTCGCCCGCACCGGGCCCCTGGCCGTGTCGAGTGCGAATATCTCCGGACAGCCCGCCGCCCAGACCGCCGACGAAGCGCAGGAGATGCTCGGCGACGACATCGACATCTATGTCGACGGGGGAGTGCGAGGATCGGGGATGTCATCGACCATCATCGACCTCAGCGGAGACGTGCCCCGCATCCTGCGCCGCGGCCCGATCACCGCCGAGGAGCTGCGCGAGATCGTCCCCGGCCTCATCGACCTGGACGGCTGAGTGCGCGCCTACCTCTTCATCCTCATCGTCTCCGCCCTCGTGGCGTACCTGCTGACTCCCATGGTCAAGCGGGTGGCCGAACGAGGCAAGATCTTCTCACCGCTGCGTGCCCGCGACGTCCATTCCGTCCCGACGCCGAGGCTCGGCGGAGTGGCCATGTTCGGCGGACTGCTGGCCGGTCTCATCTTCGCCTCCCAGATGCCCTTCCTCAATCGGATCTTCGTCGAACCGGAACCGATCGTCGGCATCGCCGGAGCCGCCGCACTGCTGTGTCTGCTCGGAGTCATCGACGACATCTGGGACCTGCATTGGATGGCGAAGCTCGCCGGCCAGGCACTCGCCGCAGGCTTCATGGCGATCAAAGGCGTGGCGCTGCTGTCCATTCCCTTCGGCGGAGTCATCATCGGCTCGCCGCGGATGTCGATCATCGTCACGGTCCTCGTCGTCCTCGTGACCATCAACGCGGTGAACTTCGTCGATGGTCTCGACGGCCTCGCCGCAGGAGTCGTCGCCATCGGCGGCAGCGCCTTCTTCATCTACTCCTATTGGTTGGCGCGTGACGCCTCACCGGAGTCGTATGCGAACCTCGCCTCGCTCATCATCGCGATCCTCGTCGGCGCCTGCCTCGGCTTCCTGCCGCACAACTTCAACCCGGCCAGGATCTTCATGGGCGACTCCGGATCGATGCTCATCGGCCTGCTGCTGGCCGCCTCGACGATCAGAGTCACCGGCCAGGTCGACCCGGCACTGATCGGGCAGGAGCGAGCATTCGCCACCTTCATGCCGATCATCCTGCCGATCGCTGTGATGTTCCTGCCGCTGCTCGACCTCGGGCTCGCCGTGGTGCGTCGCCTGCGAGCCGGACAGTCTCCGTTCTCCGCCGATGCCAAACACCTCCACCACCGGATGCTGCGTCTGGGACACTCCCATGCGCGTGCGGTGCTCATCCTCTACACCTGGACCGCGCTCATCGCCTTCGGATCGGTGCTGCTCCTCTTCAAGGGCTGGCTGTTCTCGGTGTGTGTCATCGGCGCGCTGGTGGCCGTCACCCTCATCTTCACCTTCTATCCCCTTCGCATGCGTCAGAAAGCCAGAGAGGAAATCTCGTGACCGACCCGACACCCCGCCGAGAGACCGAAGTCGAAGCAGCCTGGACGCGTGTGTGGAGGACGCTGCTCATCCGCGGCATCCTCCTCGTCCTCGTCGTCGCGGTCCTCGGCATGGGCCTCGGCTGGTTGGTCTCGGGGACGACGGGTTTCGTCGGCGGGGCGGTCGGCGGGGGGCTGGCCGCGGTCTTCATCATCATCACTCTCGTCGTCATGTACGTGGGGCGGAACATGGGACTGACCGCGATCGCCGGGTTCCTCGGCATCGGGTTCCTGTTCAAAGCCTTCATCTTCATGATCGTCATCTGGCGTATCAAGGATGCGACCTGGCTCGACGGCACGGTCGCCTTCTTCACGATCGTCGTCGCGGTGATCGGCTCCTCGCTCGTCGAGGCGATCACCGTGGTCAGAGGGCGCGTTCCCTATGTCGATCCGGAAGCGAAATAGGCGCTGCGGGCTCCGTCTCCCCGCGGATCGCAGACACGTCCCGAGGTGGGTTCAGAGTCCAATGACGTGTCGTATAAAATCGTTGACAGAAATTGCACAGAGAAGCCTGATGAATTTGTCGGTCACTCTCTACAATTGGTAGAGTAGTCCCGGTGCTTGGGCGGATCTTCGCCCTTTGTCGCTCCTGAACCTCATGCCTCGCTTTCAGTGCGGGGCCTAGGCCAGGCCATCAGGGCCCTTGACCATGGGAGAGTAGTAAAAACGTGGGAACACTCAACGCCGCGAACACAACAGTCAGTGCTGCAGAAGGCGGCTTCCACGCACCGTCGATGGCTGAGTTCTTTCCAGCCTCGTTCCTCTTTGAGGGCACACCGTTCGAAATGAACCGCGTGATGCTCATCCGCATCATCGCCACCGTCGCCGTCGTTGTGCTTCTGGCCGTCTGGGCCAAGCGCATGAAGCTCATCCCGTCCCGATTCCAGTCGAGCATGGAGCTCGCGATGGAATTCGTCACCGTCGGCATCGCCGAGGACACGATGGGCAAGGAGAAGGCCAAGAAGTTCATGCCGCTCATCGTGGCGATCTTCTTCGGCATCCTCTTCTGGAACGTCACGAAGCTCATTCCGTTCCTCAATATGCCGGGCACCGGCGTCATCGGCATGCCGATCGTGCTGACCCTCGTGGTCTACGTGACCTACCACTGGGCCGGCATCGCAGAGAAGGGACTCGGCCGCTACCTCAAGGATTCGCTCATCCTGCCCGGCGTTCCGCCGGCGATGCACATCCTGCTCATCCCGATCGAGTTCATCACGAAGTTCGTGACTCAGCCGTTCACTCTGGCGATCCGACTCTTCGCGAACATGATGGTCGGCCACCTCCTGCTCGTCCTCTGCTTCTCAGCCACGAGCTTCTTCCTCTTCGACGCTGCGAACGGATTCCAGTTCTTCGGCATCGTCACCTTCGCCGGCGGCATGTTCGTCTTCGTCCTGGAGATGCTCATCGTCGTGCTGCAGGCCTACATCTTCGCTCTTCTGTCCTGTGTGTACATCAATGCCGCGATCTCGGACGACCACTGAGTTCGCACCCCCAGATCCGTAACTCACGAGTTGCACGGTCGGGCCAACCACCCGGCTTCATTATGAAAGGAAAAGCATCCTATGGATATGCTCGCCGAAGTGTCAGGTAGCGTTTCGACGATCGGTTACGGCCTCGCCGCAATCGGCCCCGGTGTCGGTGTCGGAATCGTCATCGGCAAGACCATCGAAGGTACCGCTCGTCAGCCCGAAATGGCCGGCGCCCTGCGCGGAAACATGTTCCTCGGTATCGCTCTGATCGAGGCCCTGGCCCTCATCGGTATCGCCACCCCGTTCTTCCTGCCCTGATCTCGAAGAGGACTGAAAGATGACTCCGGTAAACATCGTCGCCTCCGCGGAGAACCCGCTTCTCCCGGCGGCCTACGACATCCTCTGGAGTGCCGTCTGTCTGCTGATCGTCTTCCTGGTTGTCTGGAAGTACGTCCTTCCCGCCTTCAACAAGACCCTCGACGAGCGTGCTGAGCGCATCCAGGGTGGAATTGAGAAGGCCGAGAAGGTGCAGGCCGAAGCCGATCAGGCTCTGGCCGAGTATCAGAAGCAGCTCGCCGACGGTCGTGCCGAAGCTGCACGACTGCGCGCCGAGGCTCAGGAAGAGGGCGCCCAGATCATCGCCGAGATGAAAGCCCAGGCTCACACCGAGGCTGATCGCATCATCGCTCAGGCACAGACTCAGATCGACGCCGAACGTCAGTCCGCCATGGTGCAGCTGCGTTCCGAGGTCGGCACTCTCGCCACAGACCTGGCTTCGCGTATCGTCGGTGAGTCCCTCACCGATGATCAGCGTTCGGCCAATGTGGTCGATCGCTTCATCTCCGATCTCGAGTCCGATTCGTCCGCGCAGCCGGTCAAGGGGGCGTGATGCTCCAGTCGAGCAGATTGTCCCTGCAGGCCGTCCTCGAGACCGCGAACTCCGAGATCTCCGGGGGAGACCCCCGACAGATCGGTGAGGAGACTCTGGCAGTCGTCGGCTTCCTCGCCGAGAATGTCGGACTGCGCAAGGCTCTGGCAGACTCCTCCGAGTCGGCCGAGAGGAAGCAGCAGCTGCTGCGGACTCTGTTCTCGACTCGGATCACGGATGCGGTTCTGCGCATCAGCGATCAGGCAGTCGGCCGCCGTTGGGCGCGGACCCAGGACCTCGTCACCAGCCTCGAAGTCGCCGGTGTGACAGCGATTGCCGCTGCCGCACAGGCCGACGCGAAGCTGGGAGCGGTCGAAGAGGAGATCTTCCGCTTCGCGCGTCTGCTGGAATCCAACCACGAGCTGTCCCGCGCGCTCGATTCGCAGGCCACCGACGAGAGCAAGCGCGCTCTCGTGACGGACCTGCTCGCCGGCAAGGCACAGCCCGACACCATCAGGCTGGTCGAACAGGCTGCTCTGCACCCGCGCGGTCTTCGTGTGGCGAAGGCGCTCGACCAGTACAGCGATATCCTCGCCGCCCGGCAGCAGCGGTCGGTTGCGGACGTCACCGTCGCCAAGCCTCTGAGCGAGGCGCAGACCGAACGGCTGCAGGCGGCATTGTCGGCCAACTATGGTCGCGAACTCGTCCTCAATGTCCAGGTCGATCCCGACGTGCTCGGGGGAGTCCGGGTGCAGGTCGGCGACGAGATGATGAACTCGACCGTGGCCGATCGACTGGCCGATGTGCAGCGCAAGCTCGCAGGTTGACACTAGTGGCCGGCTTCTCCGGCATCGGCGGCCCACCGGTCGCCGGACGCAAGATTTGAGTAAAGGAAGCAGGGAAACCAGATGGCGGAACTGACAATTCGCCCGGAAGAGATCCGGGACGCTCTCGGGAAGTTCGTTGACTCGTACAACCCGGAGAGCTCGGAAAAGACCGAGGTCGGCAAGGTCGTCACCGCTGGTGACGGTATCGCCCACGTCTCGGGCCTGCCCGGCACCATGGCCAACGAACTCCTGCGGTTCGAAGACGGCACCCTGGGCTTGGCACAGAACCTCGACGAACGCGAGATCGGCGTCGTCATCCTCGGCGAGTTCTCCGGCATCGCCGAAGAGCAGAACGTCTACCGCACCGGTGAGGTCCTCTCGATCCCGGTCGGCGACGGCTACCTCGGTCGTGTGGTCGATCCGCTGGGGCGTCCCGTCGACGGACTCGGCGATATCGAGACCGTCGGCCGCCGCGAGCTCGAACTCCAGGCTGCCGGCGTCATGGACCGCCAGGAGGTCCGTGAGCCCCTTCAGACCGGTTACAAGAGCATCGATGCGATGATCCCCGTCGGCCGTGGGCAGCGTCAGCTGGTCATCGGCGACCGCAAGACCGGTAAGACCGCTCTGGCGATCGACACGATCATCAACCAGAAAGCCAACTGGGAGACCGGGGACCCGAAGAAGCAGGTCCGCTGCATCTACGTGGCCGTGGGGCAGAAGGGCTCGACCATCGCTGGCGTCCGGCGTTCACTCGAAGAGGCCGGTGCGCTCGAATACACGACCATCGTGTCCTCTCCCGCTTCGGACCCTGCCGGCTTCAAGTACCTCGCTCCCTACTCCGGTTCGGCAATCGGTCAGCACTGGATGTACGACGGCAAGCACGTCCTCATCGTGTTCGACGACCTGTCGAAGCAGGCCGAGGCCTACCGTGCTGTGTCCCTGCTGCTGCGTCGTCCGCCGGGCCGTGAAGCCTACCCCGGTGACGTCTTCTACCTGCACTCGCGTCTGCTGGAACGCTGCGCGAAGCTCTCCGATGAGCTCGGCGGCGGTTCGATGACCGGTCTGCCGATCATCGAGACGAAGGCCAACGACGTCGGTGCGTTCATTCCGACCAACGTCATCTCGATCACCGACGGACAGATCTTCCTGCAGTCCGATCTGTTCAACGCCGGTCAGCGTCCCGCTGTCGACGTCGGTGTGTCCGTGTCTCGAGTCGGTGGTGCCGCTCAGACGAAGGCCCTCAAGGGGGTCTCGGGCACGCTGAAGATCTCGCTGGCCCAGTACCGTTCGCTCGAGGCGTTCGCGATGTTCGCATCCGACCTCGACGATGCGACCAAGCGCGACCTGGCCCGCGGCGCGCGACTGACCGAACTGCTCAAGCAGGGTCAGTACGCTCCGATGCCGTTCGAGAAGCAGACCGTGTCGATCTTCGCCGGAACCAACGGCTACCTCGACGAGATCCCGGTCGACGACGTGCTCCGGTTCGAGACCGAACTGCACGATCACATCGAGCGCAAGACCGGCATCTTCACGACCATCCGTGAGACGCTGAAGCTCGACGACGACACGACCGAAGAGCTGAAGAACGTCCTGGCCGAGTTCACCCGGAACTTCGCCAGCTCGGACCAGAGCGGATCGAAGGCCGGAAGCGAAGACACCGCAGCCGCTTCCTCTGACGAGGTCGAGCAGGAGCAGATCGTTCGGCAGAAGCGTTGAACCTGTTCCGTAACGGCGAAAGGAAGAACTGATGGGAGCCCAGCAGAGGGTCTTCAAACAGAAGATCCGCTCGACTCAGTCCTTGAGGAAGATCTTCAAGGCGATGGAGCTCATCGCTGCTTCGCGGATCCAGAAGGCCATTGCCCGCTCGCAGGCGGCAAGCCCGTACGCGAACGCCCTCACTCGGGCCGTGTCGGCAGTGGCCAGCGAGTCGAACGTCGACCACGTTCTCACCACGGAATCGGACTACGTCAAGCGTGCTGCCGTCCTGGTGATCGGTCCCGACCGCGGATTCGCCGGGGCCTATTCGGCGAACCTGCTGCGCGAGGCCGAGGAACTCATTCGGCTGCTGCGCAACGAGGGCAAGAGTGTGGATCTGTTCACGGTCGGCAGCAAGGCCAAGAACTACTACACCTTCCGCGATCGCAAGATCGAGAAGTCCTGGACAGGCATCTCCGAGAACCCGTTGGCCGAGCACGCCCGCGAGATCGGTGAGGCGCTGTTGGAGAACTTCGATCCGGAGTCGGACGACTCCGGGATCGACGAGATCTACATCGTCTTCACCCGTTTCGTCTCCAGCGTCACGCACGACCCGGAATACCGGCGTCTGCTTCCGCTGGAGGTCGTCGACGCCGAAGAGGCATCGACCGACGGACAGGCCGGCGGATCGTCCGACGCCCCCGCGTTCCCACTCTACGAGTTCGAACCGAGTGCGGAGGCTGTGCTCGACGCTCTGTTGCCGCGATACATCGATTCGCGCATTCTGTCGGCGCTGCTCAGTGCAGCTGCATCCGAGCAGGCATCGCGACAGGCGGCGATGAAGACAGCCACGGACAACGCGGATGATCTCATCAAGACCTACACCCGGTTGGCCAATACGGCTCGCCAGGCGGAAATCACCCAGGAACTCACCGAGATCGTCGGTGGGGCGGATGCCCTCGCGGCATCGGCAGCCGGCGACTGACCGGCGAGAGCAGAGAGAAAGAGACCATGACTGCCACAGCAACGGAAACCTCTCCGGCACAGGGCACTGCCCTCGGCCGGATTTCCCGAGTCATCGGCCCGGTTGTCGACATCGAGTTCCCGCTCGACTCCGTGCCCGAGATCTACAATGCACTGACCGCGTCGGTGGAACTGTCCGAAGGCACCCGGAAGCTGACCTTCGAGGTCGCGCTTCACCTGGGCAACGGACTCGTCCGCGCCGTGTCGCTGCAGCCGACCGACGGCCTCGTCCGCGGACAGGAAGTCGTCGACACCGGCGCACCGATCTCCGTTCCCGTCGGAGACGTGACCAAGCACCACGTGTGGAACACCACCGGTGACTGCCTCAACCTCGCCGACGGCGAGGAGCTGGAGATCTCCGAACGGTGGCCCATCCACCGTCCGGCACCGTCCTTCGACGAACTCGAGTCGAAGACCGAGATCCTCGAAGTCGGCATCAAGAGCATCGACCTCCTGACCCCCTATGTCCAGGGTGGAAAGATCGGTCTGTTCGGCGGCGCCGGCGTCGGCAAGACCGTGCTCATCCAGGAGATGATCTTCCGCATCGCGCACAACCACTCGGGTACCTCGGTGTTCGCCGGTGTGGGCGAGCGTACCCGTGAGGGCAACGACCTCATCATGGAAATGGATGAGGCAGGAGTCTTCAAGGACACCGCGCTGGTGTTCGGCCAGATGGATGAGCCCCCAGGCACCCGTCTGCGCGTGGCGCTGTCGGCGCTGACCATGGCGGAGTACTTCCGCGATGTGCAGAACCAGGACGTGCTGCTGTTCATCGACAACATCTTCCGCTTCACCCAGGCCGGCTCCGAGGTCTCGACCCTGCTGGGTCGCATGCCCTCTGCCGTGGGCTACCAGCCCAACCTGGCTGACGAGATGGGTCTGCTGCAGGAGCGCATCACCTCGACGCGTGGTCACTCGATCACGTCGATGCAGGCGATCTACGTTCCCGCCGATGACTACACCGACCCGGCTCCGGCGACGACATTCGCCCACCTCGACGCGACCACGGAACTCAGCCGTGACATCGCCTCGCGCGGTCTGTATCCGGCGATCGACCCGCTCGCATCGTCCTCGCGCATCCTCGATCCGCTGATCGTCGGTGACGAGCACTACCGCGTGGCCAATGAGGTCAAGGCGATTCTGCAGAAGAACAAGGAGCTGCAGGACATCATCGCCATCCTCGGTGTCGATGAACTCGGTGAAGAGGACAAGCTCGTCGTTCACCGTGCACGTCGCATCGAGCAGTTCCTCTCGCAGAACACCTACACCGCTGAGAAGTTCACTCAGGTTCCCGGTTCGACCGTCCCGCTGGCCGACACGATCGAAGGCTTCTCGAAGATCTGCTCCGGTGAAGTCGACCACATCCCTGAGCAGGCATTCTTCAACGTCGGTGGCCTTGACGATGTCATGCGCAACTACGAAGAGATGCAGAAGTAAGCCATGGCGACACTCGAAGTGAATGTCGTGGCTGCTGATCGCGAGGTATGGGCGGGTGAGGCCAAGCGCGTCATCGCCCGTACCCTCGACGGCGAGATCGGCATCCTGCCGGGTCACGAGCCCGTGCTGGGTGTCGTCGCCGACGGCGAGGCACGGATTCTCACCCCGGGAGAGGACACCATCAGGGTCAAAGCCGATGGCGGATTCCTCTCGGTGGAGAACAACCGTGTGATCATTGCCGCTGATCAGGCCGAACTTCTCTGATCTGCGCGTTACACTGGCAACCGTGAACCCTTCTGTCCTGCTGATCGTTCTGCTCTCGTTGGTAGGACTCGCGCTTGCGCTGATCGTGGTCGTCACGATCCGACGCAGGTCGATCTCGAAGCTCTCGGGTGCCTTCGACTGTTCCATCAACGTGGGCGAGGAGTATTCTTCTCGCCCACGTTGGCGTTTGGGCGTGGCGGTGTTCTCCGTCACATCCCTGGACTGGTATCCGGTCTTCGCGCTCACGCGCCGTGCCGCATTCCGTTTGCCGCGCGCGGATCTGGACATCCTCGTCCGGCGCAAGCCCACCTCCGGTGAGCAGTACTCGGTTCTGCCCGAAGCCGTCGTCGTCGACTGCTCGTACGGCAAGGCGGACGGTCGTCCGCGTTCGGTGTCCCTGGCAATGGACACCGAATCCCTGTCCACGATGGCTTCGTGGCTCGAATCATCACCCCCTGGCTTCAATCCGACGATGGGACGGTTCACCTAATGGATGTCTTCCGCCTGACCGGGCCCGCACAGTTGGCGGGAACCATCGATGTCAGAGGCGCCAAGAACAGCGTCCTCAAGCTCATGGCCGCGAGCCTCCTCGCCGTGGGGCGCACCACCATCACCAACGTCCCGGCCATCCTCGACGTGCGAATCATGGTCGAACTGCTCGTCCGCCTCGGCTGCACGGTCGACTATGACGCTGAAGACGGCGTTGTCAGCATCGACGTCCCCGCCGAAGTCGGCATCCAGGCCGACTACGAACTCGTCCGTGCGATGCGGGCGTCGATCTCCGTCCTCGGTCCGCTGACCGCACGGATGCGCGCCGCGCATGTGGCACTTCCCGGCGGAGATGCCATCGGCTCCCGCGGACTCGACATGCACCAGGCCGGGCTCGAGGCACTGGGAGCAGTCGTGCATCTTGACCACGGCTACTTCGTCGCCGAGGCTCCGAACGGTCTGCGCGGTACCGAGATCGTCCTCGAGTTCCCCTCCGTCGGTGCCACCGAGAACCTCGTCATGGCGGCAACCCTCGCTCAGGGCACCACCACCATCGCCAACGCGGCGCGCGAACCCGAGATCGTCGACATCTGCACGATGCTCGTCGAGATGGGTGCGCAGATCGAAGGAGTGGGCACGTCCGACCTCACCATCACCGGTGTCGAATCGCTGCAGCCGGTCACCCATCGCACCGTCGGCGACCGCATCGTCGCCGGTACCTTCGCCTTCGGAGCCGCCTTGAGCGCAGGCGACGTGACCGTGCGCGGAGTCGGGCTCGACATCATGCCGAACATCGGAATGAAGCTGCGTGATTCGGGCGCGACGGTCGACGACCTCGGCGATATCATCCTCGGTGATGGGACGGAAGGCAAGGGATTCCGTGTCATCGGCGCCGAGCGCCCTCACGCCATCCGGGTTGCCACCATGCCGTTTCCCGGATTCCCGACCGACCTGCAGCCGTTCGTCATCGCACTGAACTCGGTCTCCGACGGAATCGGTCTGCTCTCGGAGAACCTGTTCGAAGCACGCTGGCGCTTCGTTCAGGAGATCGCACGTCTCGGTGCGAAGGTGCGCATCGACGGCAACCACGCGTTGGTCACCGGCAGCGAAAGCCTCTCCGGCGCCGAAGTCGAGGCCTCTGACATTCGAGCGGGAGCGGGCTTGGTCATGGCCGCACTGCGCGCCGGGGGAGTGACCGAAGTGTCCGGAATCGACCACATCGAACGCGGTTACGAGAACTTCGTCGATAACCTGCGCAGCCTCGGCGTCGACGTTCAACGGGTCGTAAAGCGCGACGTCCTCAGTTTCGGCTGAACCTCCCACACATCGCTGCCCGTCGAGGAATCACCGGCTTCCGAGTCCGGCAGAGCTCTTCCGTGTCCGGTGAGCGATCTGTTCTCGTCGACCTCTTCCCGCGCATCGGGAGGGCCAGGGTCAGAACAGGCGTGTCTCGGGGTCGTCCATTCCGCGCAGTGCGTCATAGTCGAGAACGACGCAGCGGATGCCCCGATCTTCAGCGAGCGTACGTGCCTGCGGTTTGATCTCCTGCGCTGCGAAGATACCGTGGACCGGGCTGAGGAGAGGATCGCGATTCATCAGCTCGAGATAGCGAGTGAGCTGCTCGACACCGTCGATATCGCCGCGGCGCTTGATCTCCACTGCCACTGACTTCTGTCCGTCGTCGCGAGCCAAGATGTCCACCGGACCGATCGCCGTCATGTATTCGCGGCGAACCAGACTGTAGCCATCGCCGAGGGTCTCGATGTGCTCGGCGAGCAGCTCCTGCAGATGCGCTTCGACACCGTCCTTGACCAACCCCGGATCGACGCCGAACTCATAGGTGTCGTCTGCGAGGACCTCGGCGATGGAGATGACGAGGCGGTCGCCGGTCTTCGTCTGAGAGACCTCCCACAGTTCGGTCAGGCCGGCCTCTGCCTGCTCGTCATCGGGTTCGATGTGCCGAACCGTGCACGGGGGAGTCATCCAGTTCAGCGGCTTGTAGGACCCGCCGTCGGAATGGATGAGCACCGAGCCGTCGGACTTGAGCATGATGAGGCGAGTCGCCATCGGAAGGTGGGCGGTCAGACGACCGGCATAATCAACGGAACATTGGGCTATGACTAGACGCACGCGCTTCAGCCTACGTGAGACAATGACTCAATGCCACGATCTTCATCCTCGCGTCGCAAGAACAAATGGCAGCAGGCTCACCGCGATCTGTCCGAGTCCACGGCAGGTATGAGGACGAGCCGTTCACTGCCGGATGGAACCTGGTCCGTGCAGACTGTGAAGGGAAACGAATCCGGCAAGGTCTACGTCTGCCCGGGCTGCGGCCGCGACGTCAGTGCCGCCTCGACCCATATCGTTGCCTGGCGACAGGACGCCCCGCACGGAATCGAGATCGGGGTCGAGAGCAGACGCCACTGGCATCGGCGTTGCTTCGATCGCTTCCGGTGATCTCAGGCCGCCTGCAGTCGGTCGGATGAACGGTCGTCTGCGAACGACGCCCGTAGCCGGAAACGTCGAAGGGACCCGCATCAGCGGGTCCCTTCGTCATGAACGTCTCAGGCGGCCTCAGCGCAGCGAGTTGCGCGAGCGTGAGGTCTTCGAGTTGTTGTTCTTCGATCCGGAGACCTGCGCATCGATCGAGATGGTGTCCTCGTCGGTGGCACCGTTGGGCAGATCCGTGCCCGCGGTGTCCTTGTCTTCAACGGCAGAGTCGGCGTTCGCCCCCGAAGCGTTCTTCGCATCAGGTGTCGACTTCGCCCCGTCGGCCGACGGGCGGGAAGTCTTCGCGGAGCTGCTGCCCTTGGTTGTGGGCCCATCGTTGTTCGCAGATCCGGTCGACTTCGAGTTCGTGGATTCGGTCGACTTCGTGCTCGTGGATTCGGTCTTCGAGGATTCGGCAGTGGAGTCGGTCGACGACGCGTCCTCGGTCGGTTTCGCGGAATCGTCGGGCTTCGCGGAACCGTCGGACTTCGCATCATCGGTCGACGTTGCCGACTCCTCGGTCTTCGCCGCATCCGAAGAGTCATCGTCGGCCAGCAGGTCTTCGAGCTCCTGGCCGTCGGCGATCTGCTCGGTGGCGTGAGACGCCGATTCGGCCTTCGCCGGATCCACTGAGTCGCCGCCCATGATCCCGGGCATTGCGAACAGCGAACGGAGCTGATCGAGCTGAGCGGTGATCGTCTTGCGCTGCTTCGTGAGCAGATCGACCTGCGACTGGGCGGAGGCGACATTGCGCTTGGCCTCTGCCGCGGACTCCTCGATGGTCGCCTCGGCGGTGGCCCGCGCTTCGGCGATGAGAGTCTGCGCACGGGACTTTCCGTCGGCGATGATCTCGTCGGCCTTCTTCACTGCGTCGGTGCGAGTCTGCTCGGCACGCTCGGCAGCTTCCTTGGCCTCGGTGTCGGCCTTCGCCGCACGGGCCTGAGCCTCTTCGACGAGCTTCTTGTTCTCGGCCTGTGCCTCTTCGTAGCGTTTCTTTCGTTCGGACTCGGCTTCTTTGCGCTTGTTCGCGAGTTCGACGTCGAAGTCGTTTTCGGCCTTCTTCGACGCCTCGTCACGAGCCTTTGCGGCCTTGAGCAGCTCATCGGCCTGTGCCTGTGCAGCGGCAACTGTCTCTTCTGCCTCGGTCTTGGCCTCGGCACGCAGGTCGGCAGCTTCCTTCTCGGCGGTCGCTCGCAGCTCGGAGAGCTCGAGATCCAGACTCTCGCGAGCTTCCTTCGCAGAAGCGGCATTCGCTTCCTTGGCCTGGTTGGTCTCGCGTTCGGTGGTCGCGCTGAGCTCGGCAGCGCGCTTCTCCGCGGCCTTGATCGTCTCTTCGGCGCGCAGCTCGGCCGAGGACGTGATCGCATCGGCTTCCGAACGGGCATTGGACAAGGTGTCGTTGCTCTCGGTGTGCATGCGCGCACGTGCGGAGGCGGCCTCGGCGCGAGCCTTGTTCCGGATCGTCTCGGCGTCGGAATTGGCCTGGGCGAGGGTCTCACGGGCCTGCGATTCGGCGATCTTGAGCAGATGATCGATGCGGCTTCCGGGAGGGCCGGCGGCCTCCGCGTTGTCGTTGGCAGCCTTCTTCAGCTGTGCCTTGGCTTCGGACAGCTCTCCGGCGATCTGCAGCTTCGCCCGATCTGCATTGATGACCTGACTGCGCGCATCGGCCAGAGCCTTGCGGACCGATTCGACCTCGGTGCGCAGCTGCTGCAGACGCGAATCGACTTCACTCTTCTCGTAGCCGCGCATCGCTGTGCGGAATTCTTCGGTGGGCGTCACTGAAGCGAACTCCTGTCATCGTGGAAAGGGGGTGTACTTGGGCTGTCCTCGTCCTACTCTAACGGAGACTCCATGAGTGTTGGGTGCGAATGCGCGAGTGTGGACAGGGCCGCAGCCAGGGCTGTGGAGACCCAGTGATGCAGGCCACATGTGCCTCGACTAGGCTGGAGGACGTTGAAACGCATACGTGCTGCGGACACGAGTCCGCAGCGCGGAAATCCGAGGAGGAAATATGGCTGATGCAGTAATCGTGGCCGGAGCACGCACACCGTTCGGGCGGCTGCAGGGCGAGCTGTCGAAGCTCAGCGCCGTCGAGCTCGGCGCCGAAGCCATCGCCGGTGCTCTCGATCGCGCCGGCATCCAGGGCTCCGACGTCGGCTACGTGATCATGGGTCAGGTTCTCCAGGCCGGGGACAGTCAGGGTCCCGGTCGACAGGCTGCAGTCAAGGCCGGCATCCCCATGTCTGTTCCGGCCGTGTCGGTGAACAAGCTGTGCCTGTCGGGGATCAATACGATCACTCAGGCCGCTCAGCTGATCCGCGCCGGCGAGTACGACGTCGTCGTGGCAGGCGGTCAGGAGTCGATGAGCCAGGCGCCGCACATGCTCATGAAATCGCGTTCGGGTTATAAGTACGGCGATGTCGTCGTCAAAGACCACATGGACTACGACGGTCTCTGGGACGCCTTCACCGATCAGGCCATGGGCGGATTGACCGAGGAGGCCAACGCCGGTGACCGGGAGTTCTCCCGCGCCGAGCAGGACGCCTTCTCCGCTCGTTCGCACCAGCGCGCTGCCGCAGCCCGGGAAAACGGAGCCTTCGCGGACGAGATCGTTCCCGTGACCATCAGCTCGCGCAAGGGCGATGTCACCGTCTCCGCCGATGAGGGGGTGCGCCCGGACACGACTGTCGACTCCCTGTCCAAGCTGCGTCCGTCCTTCCGCAAGGATGGAACGATCACCGCCGGCAACGCCTCGCAGATCTCCGACGGAGCCTGCGCCGTCGTGGTGATGTCGCGTGAGAAGGCCGAGGAGCTCGGCGCTCCGATCCTTGCGGAGATCCGGTCGCATGCCTGGACCGCCGGACCGGACTCGACTCTCCAGCATCAGCCCTCCCAGGCCATCAAGGCCGCCGCCGAACGCGAGGGCGTTGCTGCCGACTCCTTCGATCTCTACGAGATCAACGAAGCCTTCGCCGCTGTCGGTCTGGCCAGCGCGAAGGACCTCGGCATCGACGAGGACAAGGTCAACGTCAACGGAGGCGCCGTTGCGCTGGGCCACCCGATCGGTGCCTCGGGTGCCCGAGTCGTCCTCACACTTGCCCTCGAGCTCCAGCGCCGAGGCGGCGGCACAGGCATCGCAGCGCTCTGCGGCGGCGGTGGGCAAGGCGATTCGCTCATCGTCACAGTGCCTGCTCGGTCCTGAGCAGAATCGTTCACTCGAAGCCAGAGAGATGAGACGGTGGGGAGTCGATCTGCTCCCCACCGCGCTCGAAAGGAAGGACCATCATGCTCGCAGCATTCTCAGTCGCGCCCAGCGGGGGAGGAGGGGCCGATGCTTCGGTCCATGACGCCGTGGCCGCGGCCGTCGAGATCGTCCGCAGGTCCGGCCTGCCGCACCGCACGGACTCGATGTTCACGACCATCGAAGGCGAATGGGACGACGTCTTCGCGGTCATCAAAGACGCCACCGAGGCGGTCGGCGAGTTCGGCACTCGGGTGTCGCTGGTGGTCAAGGCCGATATCAGGCCCGGCTACACCGGAGAGATCGACGGCAAACTCGAGCGTCTGGAGAAGGCGATCGGCGCCCGCGAAGAGTCCTGAGTCCGATTCTTCCGAAATTCTCAGTGACGTGAGTCTCATCTGGCGTTAGTCTTTCTCCATCGGATGCATCGAACGAAGGAGATGGACAATGAATGGTGCAAAGCTCTTCTCTGTTGCCGCGGCACTCACGCTCGTCGCGTTGGTGGGCTTTATGCTCGCGGGATTCTTTCCGATCATCGTCGACTTCGCGTTCGGCATCGAAGCCGCAGCAGTCATCCTTGCGATGACAGGAGTGGTCGCCGTGTCCTTTGTGACAGTGCGCAAGTCGATGGAGAACGCGGCCCGTCAATACTGAGGTTCTCCTGCCGAGCTGCCACAGCAGCGATCCGGCCCTGATTCGCGGCGGCGACTGAGACAGTCCGCGTCGAATCGGGGCCGCTTTCTGTTCTCCTCCGGGCATCGGTTACGATGTTTGAGCCTCCGTAGCTCAGTCGGATAGAGCAACCGCCTTCTAAGCGGTAGGTCGCGGGTTCGAGCCCCGCCGGGGGCGCTTCCTATGCCCGCATCCGCCTATCGGGCGGAATCGAGCGGTCAGCTCAGCCGCTGAGCAATTCCGCGCCGATACGGCGTGGCAGTTGGTGCCAAGCTGGGAAAACATAGAGAGTGGAGGCGTGATGACTGAGAGTAAGAGCGCCGTGACGCCGCCGGTCGGCCAAGCGTTGAACGATATCGTCAAACGAGTGTCGGAGACGCGCTTCACCCTGCGCAGCGACGACTTCGCCGACGCTCGCGCAGCACACTCGACACTGAGCTCCGAACTCAACGACTACGTGCTGCCGCGGATCAATCGATCACGGACTCCGTTCCTCATCGCAGTGGGCGGTTCGACCGGTGCAGGCAAATCGACCTTGGTCAATTCCCTCGTGGGCCGCAGAGTCAGCCCCGCCGGAGTGCGTCGACCGACGACGGGCAACCCGGTCGTCATCTTCAATCCCGCCGATGCCAAGTCCTTCGAGCCCGAACACTATCTGCCTGAACTGCCGCGCAGCTCCGACCCGCAGTCGAGCGTGCCCGGAGTCGTCCTCATCGCCGATGAGAACATCGAAGCAGGCACAGCCATCCTCGACTGCCCCGATATCGACTCCATCTCGGAGACGAATCGTGCGCTCTCGCGCAGGGTGCTGCTCAGTGCAGACCTGTGGCTGTTCGTGACGACGGCGAACCGGTACGCCGATGCCGCCCCGTGGACCCTGCTGAAGACTGCGGCTGTGCGAAGCACCTCGGTCGCCATCGTGCTCGACCGGGTTCCGCCCGAAGCCAACCGCGAAGTCAGGCATCATCTGTCCAGCCTGCTCGCTGATGCGGGACTGGCGAACTCACCGATCTTCTCCGTCGCCGAGCTCGAACTCGAAGAGGGGCTGCTGCCTCATGCGGCGATCTATCCGATTCGGTCGTGGATCTCACAGGTCGGCACGGAGAGCAGCTCCCTCGAACGCATCCGCAATCGCACGCTCGCAGGTTCCATCGCCGCCCTGCCCGCACGAGTTCGCGAACTCGCCGATTTCGCTGAGAATCAGGAAGCGGCCCACAGCACTCTGGCCGGTTCGTTGGAGGCGAGTTTCCGAACTGCCCAATCGGGACTCGTCGACGTCTTCTCCGACGGACGGGTCCTGCACGGTGAGGTCAATGCCCGCTGGCAGGACTTCGTGGGCACCGGGCAGCTGTTCCGCGGCCTGGAGCCGACGATGGCTCGGATGCGCGATCGCATCTCCGCGGCGGTGACCGGCAAACATGACGCTGCCACACCTCTGCACGTGGCCATTCTGCGCAGTGCGGCGGTCTCGCTGCGGGAACAGGCCATCGACGCGGTCGATGAGGTCAATGCCGAGTGGCGCAATACAGCTGCAGGCGCGGCACTCATCGACGACCAGCCTGAACTGCGCACGGTCGGTGTCGGGCTCGAGGATGCGGTGAAGTCGGCGGTGAGCCAGTGGTCCGACGAGGTCAATGCGCTGGTCCGCGATATCGGTCAGGGTAAGAAGTCCAAGTCCCGAATCCTCTCCTTCGGCGTTGCAGGCGTGTGCGCCGTCGTCGAATACGCGGCCTTCTGGGATCCGCAGCGCACCCACGACGCCGGGCAGACCACTTCGCAGGGAGCTTCAGTCGCACTCAATCTCGCAGAGACGATCTTCGGAGCGGACGAGGCTGCCGGACTCATCGCGTCGATCCGTCAGCGCTTCCTCGATGCCGCTGGCGGGATCGTCGCGGGCTGTCGGACTCCCTTCGACAACGCACTGAGCCTATCCGCGGTACCGGCGCGGCAAGCGGGCGCCCTGCGCGCCTCCGGTGAACGACTTGAGGTGGCATTGTGAACAGTTCTGCACAGACCGAGATCCGGCGCCTCGCCGAAGGAATCCGACATGCGCTGTCACTGAGTGAGGACAAGCTGGCCGGAGACGTTCGCGCCGATGCCCAGAATCTGCTCGACCGGGCCGACGACCGGCTGGGCCTGGGGGAGGATTTCACGGTCGTGGCGTTCGCCGGCTCCACCGGGTCCGGCAAGTCCTCGCTGTTCAACGCGGTTGCCGGTCTCGAGATCGCCCGCGTCGGCGTGCGTCGACCCACGACCTCACGCCCGACCGCATGCGTCTGGGGCGAAGGCGGCAACGATGTCCTCGACTGGCTGCACGTGCCCGAACGCAGCCGCACCTGGCGCGAATCGGCCCTCGACGGCGACGATCAGCGACGCCTGCACGGACTGATCCTGCTCGACCTGCCGGACCACGACTCCACGGCTGTCGAACACCGTGTCGAGTCGGATCGGCTGGTGGGACTCGTCGACGTCGTGTTCTGGGTCGTCGACCCGCAGAAATACGCCGACTTCTCACTGCATTCGGAGTACCTGACCAAGCTCGCCGAAAACAGTGCGAACATGGTCGTCGTGCTCAATCAGATCGACAAACTCAGTCCGGAGGAGCAGAAGGCCGCAACCGATCATCTGCGCCAGCTGCTCAACGAAGATGGGCTGAGCGAGACGAACGTGCGCATCTCCTCGGCTACGACCCGAGAAGGCATCCCGGAGATCCGCAGCATCCTCGCCGATACCGTCTACTCCAACGATGCCGCTGCCGAGAGGCTGTTGGCCGATATGCAGGCGATGGCCAAACGGATCCGGAAGGATCTCGGAGAACCGGTCTCATCCCCGGACGAACTGCCAGGCGCATCCCGACTGGTCGAGACGATGTCGGAAGCCGCAGGTGTCGAAGCTGTGGCACAGACGGTGCACGACGATTACATCCGCCGTGCCTATCGGCAGACCGGCTACCCTGTCCTCGCATGGGCACAGCGCAACGCGCCCGACCCCTTGGGCGCCAAGCACGGTCAGGATCGGGACGAGCTCGTTCGCGCCTCGGTGCCGGCGACGACGCGGGCCCAGAGCTCTCATGTCCGTCTCATGGCGCACGAACTCATCGCAGAATCCGTGTCGACCATGCCGCAGGCATGGCAGAACGAGGCCGCGGCGGCAGAGAAGAAGAGCACGGACGAACTGTCTCAGAACCTCGACTCAGCCGTGACAGCTGTGGAGATCGCCCGGCAGAGTCCCGGTTGGTGGTCGCTGGCACATACCCTGCAGATCATCTTCTTCGTCGCCTCGATCATCGGTCTCCTCGGCATCATCGTCTCCGCGCTCGTCGCCGCGATCGGCTCGGGTGCGCTGCCGGCATGGTGCTGGATCGTCAGCGTCGGTCTGTTCGTGATCGGCTGCATCGGCTCCGTCGTGACCTCGCTGATGGCGAAGTCCGC
The DNA here is from genome assembly GCF_000583215.1 of Brevibacterium sp. VCM10. Classification (NCBI taxonomy): domain Bacteria; kingdom Bacillati; phylum Actinomycetota; class Actinomycetes; order Micrococcales; family Brevibacteriaceae; genus Brevibacterium; species Brevibacterium sp. VCM10. Next base: position 3,667 of record NZ_JAJB01000009.1, on the reverse strand, counting down.
GCGGGCCAGAGGTGCTGAAGAAGCGGCCGCCGAAGTCGACGGCAGGCTGCGAGACGCGGTCGGTCGCGTCGCCCAGAGTTCGTATCTCAACCCGGTGAAGACCGTCATCGGAGAGCACCGACGGGCCTACGAGATGCTCGGCTGAGTCGCAGACACGCACCTCGGACTCGAACACACAACGCGTACGACTCCGACCGTGATGCCCTGTGGACGCAGAACCACTGTCCACAGGGCATTTTCTGACCCTGGACACCGGACCGGAGGATCGGGCTGACTGGAGGTCCATGCGGACACCGAAGACCGCATGGTCCCAGCACACCGATTTGGAGTCACCGATGTCCGCAATCCCGATCACCGTCACCGGCACCATCGCCACAGAGCCGACCGCACGCACACTTCCCTCCGGACGTGCCTGTGCCTCCTTCAGGCTGGCCGTCAATCATTGGAGAGTCGATAAGAGCACAGGTGAGTTCATCGACGACGGAACCTCGTGGTTCGGCGTCGACTGCTACGGCGAGCTGGCCAGCAATTCCGCGATGTCGCTGACCACCGGGGCTGCGGTGATCGTGACGGGCAGTCTGAGGAACCGGGAATGGGCCACCGAGGAGCGCAGCGGAATCTCGCCGACGGTGGTCGCCGAGCACATCGGTCCCGATCTCAGATACGGAACTGCTCACTACAAGCGGGCGAAGGCATCCGATCGGTCACAGCCGCCTGCCACACAGGCGAACACCGTGCCGACCGGCTCGCACGGTGCGGCCTGGGATGCCTTGGCCCCCACCCCGCCGGACACCGGCACCGGAGACAGCGAGAGCCTCGCCTCGCGGGGGCCGGACGGAGCGACGGGGACGAACGGTGAGGACGATCACACGACCGAAGCCGAGGGTGGGACCGAACGCGACGTCGCCACCGATGCCCCGGGAACTGCGGGGGCAGACAGCAAGCTGGGCGACGCAGACGATGCGATCGCACGTGAGACTGCGAAAGCCGCAGCACCGTTCTGATCACGTGGATACGACGGTTCGAGGTCGATCTGCTTCCGCCCTCGGTACGGGGGATCGGCTACAGTGAGATAGTCAATCGTCCCCTCTCGCCGAGGATTCAGATGCGTCTCGTTCCTGTGCTGGGTGCCGCAGCACTGACTCTGGCATTGTCAGGCTGCTCACTTCTCGGCTTCGGTGCCGATGACTCGCAGCCGCAGCCGAAACAGACCCAGGCGAAGCCCGTTGCCGAAGTCGACAAGGTGCTCACGGCCCTCAAGCCGCTGACGGGCGACAAGGAAGCGGTGCCGTCGACGAAGAAGTTCTTCACCACGATGCTGGACGCCGGATATGAACCCGAGCAGCTCGAGGCGACGATCGACGAGTCTCCACTGGGCAATGAGGTGCCGTCGAAGATGTTCGGCGTCAAGACCGACAAAGGCTGCGTCGTCGGAGAGATTCGGAAGGGCAAAGCCACCGCCGACCTCGTCCAGCCGACCGAATCGACGGGCTCCTGTCTGTTCGGCGAGGTCGAACGGCCGGAGGGCGTCACAGCGCCGAAGGGCGAGAAGCGCGACGAAGACGGTGACTCCAACGGCGCCGGTCACCTGCCCGGCGAGGATATCAACGGCGAAGACGGTGAGACCGAGAGCCCCGCGCCGAGCGGGGACGACTCTGAGTCGGCGAGCACCGGGCGAGCGGAGGGGACCGCAGGCTCCGAGGGGTCGGACAGCTCACAGGGCTCCGGCGGGACATCCGGGGAAGGCGGACCCGGGGAGACCTCGAACGAGGGCGACTCCTCCGGCGAAGCCCCATCACTCGGCGGCGGCTGAGCAGTCGCAGACGGTCGATGCACCGCTTCGGCGGCTGCTGAACAACCCCGGGGTCTGCCGGGCGTCAAGTAGCGCCGGGGTGTGCCGAACCGATAGCCTGAGTGCACTATGGCCGAATTCATCTACACCATGCACAAGGCGCGCAAAGCGCACGGTGACAAAGTCATCCTCGACGATGTATCGATGTCGTTCTATCCCGGAGCGAAGATCGGTATGGTCGGCCCCAACGGCGCCGGCAAATCAACGATTCTCAAGATCATGGCGGGAATCGAGCAGCCGTCCAACGGTGAAGCTCGACTCAGCCCCGGATACTCGGTGGGCATCCTCATGCAGGAACCGCCGCTGAACGAGGAGAAGACCGTCCTCGGCAACGTCGAAGAAGGCGTCGGCGAGATCAAGGCGAAAGTCGACCGCTTCAACGCGATCTCCGAAGAGATGTCCAACCCCGATGCGGACTTCGACGCCCTCATGGAAGAGATGGGCAAGCTGCAGGAGGCCATCGATGCCGCAGATGCTTGGGATCTCGACTCCCAGCTCGAACAGGCGATGGACGCTCTGCGGTGCCCGCCGCCGGACGCTGACGTCGCTGTTCTCTCCGGTGGTGAACGCCGCCGGGTGGCTCTGTGCAAGCTGCTGCTCGAAAAGCCCGATCTGCTGCTCCTCGACGAGCCGACCAACCACCTCGATGCGGAATCGGTGCTCTGGCTCGAGCAGCACCTGAAGACCTACCCGGGCGCAGTCATCGCGATCACGCACGATAGGTACTTCCTCGACCACGTGGCCGAATGGATCGCCGAAGTCGACCGCGGACATCTCTACCCCTATGAGGGCAACTACTCGACGTACCTCGAGAAGAAGCAGGAGCGCCTCCAGGTCCAGGGCAAGAAAGACGCGAAACTCGCCAAGCGACTCAAGGACGAACTCGAATGGGTCCGTTCGAATCCGAAGGCGAAGCAGACGAAGTCGAAGGCCCGTCTGGCGCGCTACGAAGAGATGGCGGCCGAAGCGGAGAAGACGCAGAAGCTCGACTTCGAAGAGATCCAGATTCCAGCCGGCCCCCGCCTCGGTGATGTCGTCATCGAAGCGGACAAGATCGAAAAGGGCTTCGACGGACGCACACTCATCGACGGGCTGAGCTTCTCGCTGCCGCGCAATGGCATCGTCGGCGTCATCGGACCCAACGGCGTCGGCAAGTCGACGCTGTTCAAGACGATCGTCGGTATGGAAGAGCTCGACGGAGGAGACCTCAAGGTCGGAGAGACCGTGAAGATCTCCTACGTCGATCAGTCCCGCGGCGGAATCGACCCGGACAAGAACCTGTGGGAAGTCGTCTCCGACGGACTCGACTTCATCCAGGTCGGCAAGGTGGAGATGCCCTCTCGAGCCTATGTCTCCGCGTTCGGATTCAAAGGCCCGGACCAGCAGAAGAAGGCAGGAGTCCTCTCCGGCGGTGAGCGCAACCGCCTCAACCTCGCGCTCACCCTCAAACAGGGCGGAAACCTGCTCCTGCTCGATGAGCCGACGAACGATCTCGACGTCGAAACCCTCGGCTCGCTGGAGAACGCTCTCCTCGACTTCCCCGGCTGTGCCGTGGTCGTCTCGCACGATCGCTGGTTCCTCGACCGCGTCGCCACACACATCCTCGCCTGGGAAGGCACTGAGGAGAACCCGGCGAACTGGTACTGGTTCGAAGGCAACTTCGAAGCCTACGAGAAGAACAAGGTCGAACGACTCGGCGAAGACGCGGCCCGTCCGCACCGAGTCACTCATCGCCGTCTCACCCGAGACTGATCTCAGTCCGGTCTGAGCTGCCTCGGGTCCGACTCTTCTTTAGCAGGCACAGGGATGCCCCGG